>NZ_JBFULJ010000008.1:0-42117 GCF_056400385.1 Priestia sp. P5_B4 | reverse complement strand
AAGCTGGCGTGCTTACAAGACCTAATATTTCTCCCGTTTTAGGTTGAAGAGCAGTAGCTACTCCTTTTTCAGCTTTTAACTGTTCATAAAGGGATTTTTGAACATTCGTGTCTACCGTAACTTGAATGCTTTCCCCGTCTTTTGGATTCATTTTTGCAATTTCATTCTTTTTATTACCATCTTTATCTACAGTATAAATTGTGACGCCGTCTCGAGCACGAAGCTTATCTTCATATAAAGACTCTAAGCCAATCATTCCAGTTTTAGACTGAGCATTATAGCCTTCATCTTTATGCTCTTTTAAATATTCCGCTGTGACAGGCGCAATGTATCCAACTAAATGGGCACACGCTTCTTCACAAGGATATACGCGCGCATTTACCTTTTTTTGTTGAATGCCTTCTACTTTTTTCAAAGAATTCTCTAAATTAGAGGCGTCTTTTTGACTAACTGTTTTAATAGGAACAAATTGATTCTCTTTCACCCAAGAAGCGCTCAGTGCTTGATTAATACTTTTTTCTGAAAGAGCAAGAGTCTTGCTTAATTGTTGTATCGCTTGCTCGCCGCCTTTAGAAAACTGCTGGGGAACAACTCCAACTTGAATCGCTTCTCCGTTTTGAGCTAAATATTTCCCTGAACGATCCATAATTTCTCCACGCACAGCTGACTGAGTAGCTACTCTTACTTGCTCTCCTTGCTTAAGTCCTTTAAAAATCATATTAGGCTTCCAATTAATATACCAATTCTCTGTATCCCCTTGTTTTTCTTGAACCACAGCAGCATTTTCTTTAAATGAGATTTCACCGGCTACAGAGTTCATGTTTACTTCAAAAGGTAAAACAGCTTTATGGTCTTTTATTTCTAAGTCTTCTATTTTACTTGCCTTCACTTTAAGCTTGTCCGCTTCAATTGCATCATAGATATTTTTATATCGATTTACAAAATCTTTTTCTGAAATCGTCTTTTTAGCATCTTTAGACAAGTATCCATACATGCCTTTAAAATCTTCTTTATTCCACATAGCTACATATTTATCAAATCGATCCTGTGCTTTCTGTTGATCATTTGAGCAACCGGCAGTTATTAATAAGAGAATTGCCATAGTAAAAAATAGCCACCCAATTCGTCTCATGATGATTTTCCCCCTTTTTTCAATACCATTTCTCTATCATATAAAATTTTACATAAACTTTCCATCGGAAAGTTAAGATCAGGAATTAATTGGTATTACAACCCACTAAATTTACATATCGACAAAAAAATCAATAGGTAAATAAGAAAAAAATTGAACATTTTGTGAATATTTTGTGTCTTTTTTGGAAAGTATTTGATATAATAATTGTAAGAAGAAAAAGAATAGGAGGCGACTAAAATGAGAAGATTCTTACAGTTTTACTTTATGTTTAGTTCTCTGTTCTGTTTTGGGAGCGTTTTCGTCCTACTTATGTCTCAAGAATATTATTTTGCACCGTTATTCCTCACACTGGGCTGTTTAAATATTTTTCTCTTTAAAGTATATATTCAAGAAAGTCGAAAAGATAAACAAGCTGCACCTGAAAAACCTAAACCAACAATTTAACGAACTCGTCTCTCGGCTGAGATGAATGTAAAAGAAGAACCGGTGAATTTTTCACCGGTTCTTCTTTTACGACGTTGAAGCTTTTGGAAACCTATCGTTTGCAATAATCTCACCGATGCTTTCACTCTTTCCTTCACCGTCATCAATATTTAAAAGCGGGAACAATAACTCTCCTACGTGATAAGCCTCTTCTAAATGCGGATAGCCTGATAAAATAAAAGATTCAATTCCTAAAGCTTCATATTCTTTTATTCGTTTCGCTACATTTTCAGCACTGCCTACTAGTGCAGTTCCTGCACCTCCCCGGACGAGCCCTACACCTGCCCATAAGTTAGGGCTAATCGTAAGTTCCTCTCGGGTTCCTCTGTGAAGGCTCGCCATTCGCTRCTGCCCGACTGAGTCATACCTAGCAAAAGTACGCTGTGCAGCTTGAATCGTGTCGTCGTCCAAATGCTGAATTAATCGATCGGCTGCTTGCCAAGCTTCTTCTTCCGTTTCGCGTACAATAATATGCAAACGAATCCCAAACTTAACGGTTCTGCCTTCTGCTTCTGCTTTCTTTCTCACAGCCGTTATTTTTTCTCTTACTTGTTCAGGAGGTTCGCCCCACGTTAAATACACGTCAGAATGTTTTGCTGCAACTTTTTGTCCTGCGGGTGAAGATCCGCCAAAATAAATAGGTGGAGAAGGTTTTTGAACAGGTGGATACAACAGCTCGCTGTTCTCTACATGAATATATTTTCCTTCATAATTGACCGTATCTCCAGCCAATAACCCTTTCCACACATCTAAAAATTCATCCGCAGCTTCATAACGTTCATCATGTGATAAGAAAAGGCCGTCTCCGGCTAATTCTGCTGGATCTCCTCCTGCTACTACGTTAACTAGTAAACGACCGTTTGAAATTCGATCAAGAGTCGAGGTCATGCGTGCTGCCACAGAAGGAGCCATAATGCCGGGACGTACCGCTACTAAAAATTTCAAACGCTCTGTTTCAGGTATAAGTGAAGCAGCCAATAGCCACGGGTCTTCGCATGATTTCCCCGTTGGAATCAAAACTCCTTCAAACCCTAACCGGTCAGCTGCTTGAGCAACTTGCCGAAAATATGAATAGTCTGCTGAACGCCCTCCTCGATTTGTCCCTAAATATCTTCCATCTCCATGGGAAGGAATAAACCATAACATTTTCATGATTCAACACTCCTTTTCGTTTGTTCTAGACGATATCCCAGCTCTTTTAATGAACGTTTAATTCTCACTTCTGCTTCTTCCGCAATAAACTCAATTTCATTTTCTTTCGTATAGGCCACTTCAGAATCAACAATATAAACTCCATGAATAAGAGCAGTAGCTCCTAAAACGGATAAAGTCGGCTTAAATACATAATCAAGAGCCAGTAGGTGAGCAATGGTTCCACCTGTGGCTATCGGCAGTACGGTTTTATTGTGTAAACCTTTTTCAGGTATTAAATCTAAAAATGTTTTTAAAATTCCTGTGTAGCTAGCTTTATAAATTGGGCTGACAATAATAACGGCATCAGCATCTGCGACTTTCTTTTGAGCTTCTTGAATCGCAGGGCTAGAAAAGTTAGCATATACTAAGTCTTCAGCGGGCAAGTCACGGACATGCACGGTTTTCACTTCATATTTTTCATCTTGTAGATATAATGCAATATACTCGCTTAAAGCAGCTGACCTTGATTGCTTTGAAGGGCTTCCTGTAATAATTGTAACCTGGCTCATTATCATCTCTCCTTTTAACTTATAAAACTGATAGATTTACAAGGATTAATGCGTATATAAATCCTTCTTTTATTTTTCACCTGCGTAGCTGTCTCTCCATTTAAGAAGACGCTTTTCTAATACTCGGACAAATGAATCGGTTAATTTGCCTACAACAGCAAAAATAATAATTCCGACAAAAACTACGTCCGTTTGAGAAAACTGTCTAGCATCCATAATCATGTATCCTACACCTTCACTTGCTCCCATTAATTCAGCAACTACCAGTCCGAGCCATGCAATACCTAAAGACAAACGGACACCAAGTAAAATATTAGGAAGAGCAGCTGGTAAAATGAGTTTTGTGATTTGTTTCCATTTACTAAATTGAAGAACACGAGCAACATCAAATAATTTCGAATCCACGCCGCGAATGCCTAGATACGTATTAACATAGATTGGGAAAAATGCGCCGTTTGCAATTAGCAATATCTTTGAAATTTCACCAAAGCCAAACCATAAGATAAATAAAGGCGCCAACGCAAGGTGAGGAACAGTTCTAAGCATTTGAATAGATGGATCCATATAGTGCTCCGTTTTCTTTGAGAAACCGACAATTACACCAAATAGTAACCCTAGTCCAGCTCCAACGGCAAAACCTATGGCAGCACGCAAAATACTGATTTGAAGGTTAGCTCCGAGTTCTCCAGATACGATGAGCTGTTTGAAAGAAAGTATGATATCAACAGGTGTAGGAAGAACAGTTTTGGATACATAGCCCGCAGAACCAATGATTTGCCACACGACAATAAGCAGAAGTGGCACGACAAGAGAACGAAGAAAAATCCCCTGCTTATTTTTCCCTTCTTCCTTTCTTTTTTTCATTTTTTGCAAGTGAGCTGCTGAAGACTGGACGTGTCCTGAAACCACAGATGTTTTACTCATTTTCATCACCTCATTTTTCTTTTAATGCTTTTTCAATAAATGAATTATCAACGACATCTCCAGTATCGATTTTCTTTTTAATAACGCCTAAAGATTGTTGAAAATCAGCTGTCCGCTGTTGTTCTGCAATAATTTCTTTAGAGGTTGGGCGATTATAGGCAGGATTATTTTTTAACACTTGTCTTACTACGTCTTTATCTAGATTTTTTTGTTTTGCTAAAATATCCACAGATTCTTCAAAATGTTCGTTTTGCCATTCAAGCGCTTTTTGATAAACTTGTAAAAACTTAACGACTAACTCTGGATGATCTTTTGCAAAGCCTTCTCTTACAATAGTAAAACCTGGTGAAGCAACCTTTAATGAATCGCCGTCTGCTAAAATGCGAGCTTCATTTTTTAAGTTTTGCAGTGAAATAAACGGTTCCCAGATTGACCATGCATCCACTGATCCATTTTCAAATGCTGGCTGAGCTTCGTCTGGCTGAAGCTGAATAATCTTTACATCACTTGGCTTCAACCCATTTTGGTCAAGAGCTCTGTACAATAAATTAAAACCGCTGCTTCCTTTCGCAACCGCGATTTTTTTACCTTTTAAATCTTTTACGCTTTTAATCTTGCTGTTTTTCCCTACTAAAATGGCATTTCCTTTCAACCCGTCGCTGGAATTAGCAATTTCTAAAAACGGAATGTCTGCGCCTTGACCAGAAATAACCGGTGAATTTCCAACTTGGCCGAAATCCAAATGTCCAGATGCTAAACCTTCAAATTGTGGAGGTCCGCTTTGAAACTCTGTCCATTTAACATTTACACCTATTTTTTTAAATTCTTTTTCAAACCATTTTTGGTTTTGTGCCAGCATTAAAGGACCTAAGCTTTGTTGGATACCAATATTAATCGTAACGTTTTTTGAATCTTCTCCGCTCGCTTTTTCTTTCGTCCCGCACCCAGCCAATGCGAGAACAAGTACAATAGCTGCAGTTAAAAGTAGCTTTTTCATCTGTTCTGTCCCCTTCTCTGTCTTATTGAATCTTTAATGTTCTCCTGCTTCTTCAAATTCTTTCAGTACTTGCTGCCTTAGCTGCTGAAACGGTAACTCTGTCTTTTTTCGCGGATGACTAATTTCTACTGGAACGACCCGGCTAATTTCTCCTGGTCTGGCACTCATAATCACAATTTTAGTCCCCAAGTAAATGGATTCATCTAAATCATGGGTAACAAAAATCATGGTTGTTTTTTCTTTTTTCCATATGTCTAGCAGCACATCTTGCAAATGAGTGCGCGTAAAAGCATCTAACGCACCAAACGGTTCATCTAACAATAAAACCTCTGGATTTCTTAAAAGAGCACGCGCAATAGCAACTCGTTGAGACATCCCCCCAGATAGTTCTCGAGGATAAGCTTTTTCAAATCCTTTCAGCCTGACAATATCAATTAACTCATCTACGCGGCGCCGAACGTTCGAATCTTTCAGCGATAAGTCAGCCGCTATATTTTGCTCTACATTAAGCCAAGGGAACAAGCGGTGTTCTTGAAAGATCATTCCTTGTTTAATGCTAGGTCCGGCTATGTACTTCCCGTTGATTTCAATACGTCCTTCATAATCCATATCAAGTCCTGCAATCATTTTAAGCAGTGTACTTTTTCCGCACCCGCTCGGACCAATAACGGTGATAAATTCACCTTTATTAATCGTAAGATTTACATTTCGCAATGCTTGAGTTACTTGTTCTCCTTTTTGAAATGAGCGGTTAACAGATTGAATGACAACACTCACAGCAGTTCCTCCTCCTTGAATTTTTAAATTAAAAGCTCGTTCATCTAAAAACACAAAAGCTCCTACCTGAAAAAGGTAGGAGCTTTCGGTTGACCGATCAGCCCGTTGCTATATTTAACTGATTTGTTATTGGATTATTTTGAATTTTATCATATTAATCCGATTTGTCAACTGTGTTTTATATATTTTATCACTTTGATCCTTGAGGATTTGGCTTTTTCCATTTAAATACTGAGTTTAAAAATCCGTATATATGCTTAGACTCCTTCGTTAACAAAGGGCCAATAATAGCTAAGATCAATACATAAAGCGCGGCGAATGGCTGAAGAATTGCGGATAATCCTCCTTCAATTCCAATGTTAGCCATAATGATCGAAAACTCGCCTCGTGACATAATCGTTAACCCAATGTTGGTAGAGGCCTTGTGTGACAGCCCGCTTTTTCTTCCTGAAATCATACCGGCTGTAAAGTTACCAATGATCGTAAGCGCAACTGCGCCAAGCGCAAGCCATCCTGCATCCCACAGCGTAAGAGGATCAATACTTAACCCGAAGCTGAAGAAAAAGATAGCTCCAAAGAAATCACGAAACGGTACGACAAGATGTTCAATCCGATCGCGATGTTCCGTTTCAGAAAATACAAGTCCAAGCAATAACGCACCAATTGCTTCTGCCACGTGAATTGTTTCTGAGAAGCCTGCCACAAAAAACAATACCGCAAAAACGACGATTATAAAGATTTCGTTTGATGAAATATTTAAAAGTTTATTTAGCAGCGGCGTGGCTTTTCGAGCAATGATAAAGAACAGCATCATATAGCCAAACGCAATTAAAATAGATGTTAAAGATCCAGCAAGCGATCCGTGGTCTCCAAGCACCAACCCTGAAACGACAGAAAGATAAACGGCTAAGAAAATATCTTCAAACATGATGATCCCTAATATCAGTTCCGTTTCTGGATTCGCTGTTCGTTTTAAATCAACCAATACTTTTGCGACAATGGCGCTGGACGAAATCGTAATAATTCCAGCGATAATCAGCACTTCAAGAAGAGGATTTCCTGTCAGGTATCCATACAATAATCCTAAAGTGAAGTTAATTAAAATATAAATAGATCCTCCCACCGCGATGGACCTACCTGATTTAATTAGCTTTCCAACTGAAAATTCTAATCCTAAATAAAAGAGTAAAAAGAGAACTCCAATTCTCCCCATGAATTCAATAATCTCTTGGCTTTCAATAAACTTTAAACTGAATGAGCCAAACTCAGGAGCATGGGGACCGACCGCCATGCCCAGCAGAATGAGGAATGGAATAATCGTAAATTTAAATTTATGTGCTAGTATAGCCGCTAAAGCTACTAGTAACAAAGCTGTCCCAACTTCAAATACTAAATGATCCAATTATGAACTACCTCCTTGTGAAAGCAATTCTTTAATGAGCGTTTTTAAATTTCCTCGTTCTCCAGAGATAACAAGCGTATCTCCTTCTTCAATTAACGTATCTGGTCCTGGAGTTGATAATTTTTTTTGCGTGTTTTTAATGACGGCGATGATAGTGACATCATAATTGCTGCGAACGTCAATTTCACCAATTGTTTTACTGTGAGCTTTCGCTTGTTTTTCAACTTTGTACCACTCAATAACTAAGTCATTGAATGCCACTTCAATGGTTTCCATTGCTTTTGGCTTGTAAATCATGCCGCCTAAAATTGCAGCTAGCTGTCTTGATTCCGTATCTGTTAACGTAATGTCAAAAATGCTTTCTTCTAAATCTTTTTGATCGAAGTGATAGATTTCACGTCTTCCATCATCATGAATGATAACGACTACGCGGTTTCCTCCGCTTGTCTCAATTTCAAATTTACGGCCGATTCCTGGTAACTCCGTTTCTTTAATCATCATTGAATGATCACTCCTATAAAGTTTTTAAAAAGAATTTTTTAATTTTGCCGCGTTATTTGCCTAGAAAATCCGCATAGCAAATAAGCCTAAGAATAGTTGGTAATTTTAGGTTTGGAGAAAAGGCTGTTGAAATTTCAACCTTTTTTATTTAATTGAGGTAACTTGATTGAAAGATTTTTGGATAAAAAAGTGTTTTCTTGAGGATAAAATACGCAATTTGATGCGTCGGAATGATGAGTTTGGCACTCACCCATACTAAAGCAAAAGTTACTATCACACTTTGTATGAGAGATCCTATTTGTTTAACGCTGTGCTTAGCTCCTGGAGACATGTGCACGATATCCGTGTAATGCTGAACCGAACTTTTTGTGACCTTCACTTTTTCAAAGTCGTTATCAATAAATTTATCTGGCAAACTCGCAAAAGGCAAACAGAATATCATGCATAACAATAAGCTCATCCATATATTTTTCATCATCTCACCTCTCTTTCTTCTGAACTAGTATCTCCTTACTTAAAAGTATACGTACTCTGAAATTCAATTTCAAGCAATAAGTTTTTTTTATAAATATTTACCTTTTTCATAATTTTTTCTTAACGTTATTCTTTTTAGATATGTATGCGACACTGAAAAAAATATACAAAAAGCTGGCTTTCTAAGAAGAAAGCCAGCTCATGTTATAGTTCAAGTTCTCCCATTCGAAGGAGTTCTACGACTGCTTGAGAACGCCCCTTGACTCCAAGCTTTTGCATCGCATTAGAAATATGATTTCGAACTGTTTTTTCGCTAATGAATAGTTCACTCGCGATTTCTTTTGTTGTTTTGTCCTGTACTAAAAGCTCGAATACTTCTCGTTCACGCTTTGTAAGTAGCGGTTTAGGTTGAAACTCTTTTTCTTTCAATGTAACCCTCCTTGCCTGATCCTGAGTTGAACTATCGGATGGGTGTAAATTTAGTCAACATATCTTATGTGCGGTATGCCTACGCGGTTACTAGTTTTAGAAAAAATATGCAAAAAACTCTTTTTCACCTTTAAAAAAGAAAAAAAGCCTGAAGAAAGAGCCTTCAAGCCATTTTCATATATTTGATAAACACCTTTTCATCTCTTCATTCCACGGGACGCTTTTTCCTGTTTCTTTAGAAATTTGCACCATTGTTCCTCTCCCGGTGAGTACAACCTCTTTTTGCTCATTTTGAATCATATAGTGTAAATCAACCGACGAACGTCCAATTCTATGAGCTTTTACAAAAACAGATAGCATGTTGCCAAAATACACTTGTTTGACATAATCGCACTGCAAATCAGCCACCACCGGTATGGTTCCCTCATGCTCACTCGTCCACTTTTGCATAAAGCCAATATGGTGAAAGAATTCCGTACGTATTTGTTCAAAATAAACAAAAGGAACCGTATTATTTAAATGCCCAAACATATCTGTTTCCGAAAATCTTACCTTGATCTCCTGCTTAAACGAAAATGACTCTTTCCAATGATCCATGTCTTCAATATACGAAATATTATTCATCTGTATTTCCTCCGTTCGTCATAGACAAAATAAAACCTCTCCGCGTGGAGAGGTTTTGAGTGATTATACTTGATCGCTACCAAAGAAACTTCTGAATGCTTGAATTGTTGTATCGCGGTTCAAAGCTGCGATTGAAGTAGTCAATGGAATTCCTTTTGGGCATGATTGAACGCAGTTTTGAGAATTCCCACAGTTCGCTAGTCCTCCATCACCCATAATCGTCTCTAAACGTTCTCCTTTATTTAACGCACCGGTTGGATGGGCATTAAACAGGCGAACTTGAGAAAGCGGTGCTGGACCGATGAAGTTTGACTTGTCGTTTACATTTGGACAAGCTTCTAAGCAAACGCCACATGTCATACATTTGGATAACTCATACGCCCACTGACGTTTCTTTTCAGGCATACGCGGTCCTGGACCTAAATCGTATGTGCCATCGATTGGAACCCATGCTTTTACTTTTTTTAGTGAATCAAACATACGGCTGCGGTCTACTTGCAAATCACGAACCACAGGAAATGTTTTCATTGGCTGTAAGCGAATTGGTTGTTCTAGTTTATCAACAAGAGCTGTACATGACTGACGAGGTTTACCGTTGATGACCATTGAACAGGCTCCGCATACTTCCTCTAAACAGTTCATTTCCCAGTTTATCGGAGCAACCTCTTTACCTGAAGCATCAACAGGGTTACGTCTGATTTCCATCAGTGCTGAAATAACGTTCATATTCGGACGATACGGAATTTCAAACTCCTGATTGTAAGGAGCAGATTCAGCTGAATCTTGACGTGTAATAATGAAGCGCACTGTCTTTTGGACTGTTTGTTGTTCACTCATTGATTAACGAACCCCCTCTTGTTGTTTTTTTGGTTTTTCATCTTTTTTCTTTGTGTAGTCGCGTTTACGCGGTTTAATTAACGATACGTCTACCTCTTCATAATGGAAAGAAGGAGCCGTTTTCTTATCTACAAAAGATGCCATTGTTGTTTTTAAGAATTCTTCATCGTTACGATCTGGGAAATCTGGCTTATAATGAGCACCGCGACTTTCGTTACGGTTGTAAGCTCCTAGCGTTACAACACGTGAAAGCTGAAGCATGTTTTGCAGCTGACGAGTAAATGTTGCCGCTTGATTACTCCATTTAGCTGTATCATTAATGTTAATACGATCATAGCGTTCAATTAATTCTTGAATCTTTTCATCTGTTTTTAACAGTTTGTCATTGTATCGTACGACTGTCACGTTGTCAGTCATCCATTCCCCTAGCTCTTTATGAAGAACGTATGCATTTTCTGTACCTTGAAGATTCATGATATTGTTCCATTTTTCTTCTTCTTCTTTCACATGACGATCATATACGCTTGAAGAAATAGCATCTGCGCTCTTTTCTAAACCATTGATGTATTCAACCGCTTTAGGACCGGCAACCATACCACCATAAATAGCTGATAATAATGAGTTTGCTCCTAAACGGTTCGCTCCGTGCTGTGAATAATCACACTCACCAGCTGCGAATAAGCCAGGAATATTTGTCATTTGATCGTAATCCACCCATAAACCGCCCATTGAATAGTGTACGGCTGGGAAAATTTTCATTGGTACCTTGCGCGGATCATCGCCCATGAATTTTTCATAGATTTCGATGATACCTCCAAGTTTAATGTCTAGCTCTTTTGGATCTTTATGTGAAAGGTCCAGATAAACCATGTTCTCTCCGTTGATTCCTAACTTCTGCGCTACGCAGACGTCAAAAATTTCACGAGTTGCAATATCGCGAGGTACTAAGTTACCGTATGCAGGATATTTTTCCTCTAAGAAATACCAAGGTTTACCGTCTTTATATGTCCAAACGCGTCCGCCTTCTCCACGAGCAGATTCACTCATAAGACGAAGCTTATCATCTCCTGGGATAGCAGYTGGATGAATTTGAATAAACTCTCCGTTTGAATAGTATGCACCTTGCTGATACACGATAGATGCCGCTGAACCTGTATTAATAACTGAGTTCGTCGATTTCCCAAAAACAATTCCAGGTCCACCTGTAGCCATAATAACCGCGTCAGCTGGGAACGTTTTAATTTCCATTGATTTTAAATTCTGTGCAGAAATTCCGCGACAGCTGCGCTCATCGTCAAGAACAGCACCTAAAAATTCCCATCCTTCGTACTTTGTCACAAGTCCGGCAACTTCATAGCGACGAACCTGCTCATCTAATGCGTACAATAATTGTTGACCCGTTGTTGCTCCAGCAAAAGCCGTACGGTGATGCTGCGTCCCGCCAAATCGTCTGAAGTCTAACAAACCCTCAGGAGTACGGTTAAACATAACACCCATGCGGTCAAGTAAGTGAATAATACCAGGAGCTGCTTCACACATTGCTTTTACAGGTGGCTGGTTGGCTAAAAAGTCTCCGCCGTACACTGTGTCATCAAAGTGTTCCCATGGTGAATCCCCTTCACCTTTCGTGTTTACGGCTCCGTTGATTCCACCTTGCGCACAAACTGAGTGAGATCTTTTTACCGGAACTAGTGAAAATAAATCTACTTGCTTGCCAGACTCAGCAATTTTTATTGTTGCCATCAAGCCAGCTAAACCGCCACCGACTACGATGATTTTTCCGTTACTCATCGGAACCCCACTCCTTCAAAACCTTAATTTTATGCAAATGCGAATAATGTACGAACACCTACAAATGTAAGTGCTAAGAAGATTGCTAATGTCACATAAGTTGAAATTCTTTGAGAACGTGGTGTTACAGTTAACCCCCAGCTAACTCCAAATGACCATAGACCGTTTGCAAAGTGGAAGATCGTAGATACAACACCAACTATGTAGAATGCAAGCATTGCCGGGTTGCTTAAAATTCGTTCCATCATTTGAAAATCTACTTCTTTTCCAAGCGCAGCTTGTATTCTGGTTTCCCATACGTGCCATGTGATGAAGATAAGTGTGATTACACCTGAAACACGCTGAAGGATAAACATCCAGTTACGGAAAAAACCGTAGTTGTTAACGTTTGTTTTAGCAGTGAATGCGATGTAAAGACCGTATATTGCGTGAAAAACGATTGGTAAGAAAATAATGAAAATTTCTAGAGCATAGCGGAAAGGTAAGCTCTCCATGAAGTGAGCTGCTTGATTAAATGATTCTTCTCCCTTTGTCGCGAAATGATTCACAACTAAATGCTGTGTTAAGAAAATCCCGATTGGTATTACCCCAAGTAATGAATGGATTCTCCGATATTGAAACTCTCTGTTTGCCGCCATCTGCGTAGACCCCCCTTAGTTAAATGAACATAGTTTGTGAAGAACTTTCTTACTCCCACTAGACAAATAGATTAATCGTGAATACAGGAAATGAAAACCTTTGCATTTCCTAATAAAGTATGTGACAGGTTAATTTTACTCCCATCGATTAAGAGCGTCAAGGCAAGATGTTTAAATCTTCTATAAAATATAAATTTATAAAATTTTATATTTGTTAACGCTTACTGTATTGATATTACAGATTTTTTCTTTCTATTATAATATTGCTTGCCACAAATAAGTAAGCGTTTACTTTATACTTTTATTGTAAACAAGTTCACAAAACATTTACACAGGTAAAAGTACCCTTTTAAAAGGTATATTATGGATTTTTTATCTTTACATCTAACTCTTTTTACCATAATAAAGATCCTCTTACATTTTATTAAAAAAATGCGTGAGAGGTTTTTTAGATTTGTATATAATAGTAGTAAAGAAAGAGGGGAAAGCATGAGCAATTTACAAACAGAATCACAGCAAGAACTTGAAGAGACGATGGAAACATCAGAACCTAATGTCACAGCTGAAACAGAGAGAACTCTTGATCACGTTTCATATTTCGGATACAGCCTTTTGCGTGACGTGTTAATTCCAGAGCTTCTTGGAGACGAAACGAATACCATTTCATACTGGGCAGGAAAACACCTTGCGCGGAAATACCCATTAAATACAATGGATGAAATCGTCGCTTTTTTTAAAGCAGCTTCCTGGGGAACACTGACGCTTGCAAAAAAAGATAAATATTCACTAGAGCTTGAGTTATCAGGTGATGTGGTCAGCAAAAGATTTCAGCAGGAAACTTGTTCGTTTCATCTTGAGTCAGGATTTGTGGCTGAACAGATTCAGCGTCAAAACAACTGCCTAACAGAAGCCTACTTAACACATAAAGAAAAGAACGGAAAAGTGCTGATTTCCGTGCAGTGGGACCGAAAAGATATCTTACCTACCGAAACACGCGCGGAGCGTTATAAAAAGTAGGAAATACGTATATATAAAAGACGTGGAGATCCCACGTCTTTTTTCTCTTCTTTATACTTGCACTGCTTGCTGCTCTTCTAATTCAAATGCTACGTGAAGCGTCTCAACAGCTTTTACCATATCAGCATGCGGTACAACTGTAGATACTTTAATTTCAGACGTGCTGACCATCTTCACTTCAATTTTCTCTCCTGCCAGCACTTCAAACATTTCGGCTGCAACGCCTGGATTAGAAATCATGCCAGAGCCGACAATTGATACTTTAGCCAAACCGCTTTCATGTTCAATACGCGTATATCCCAAAGTAGATTTATACTCTTTTAAGACGGCAAGAGCGGCGTCTACATCTACGGTTTTAATAGAAAATGAGATAGAGAGACGATTATTAGCCGTTACGTTTTGAATAATAATGTCCACATTTAACTGTTCTTTTGCTAATGCTGTAAAAATAGTAGAAAGAGTTTGCAACTCGTTGTTTAACCCTTCAATTGTCACTCGTGAAATATTATCTTCAAACGCAATTCCTCTTACGACTAAGTTTTGTTCCATTGAAACTTCCTCCTCAACAATCGTTCCATTCTCGTTTTCTAAGCTTGAACGCACTTCTAGCGGTACCTGATAATTTTTTGCAAACTCAACAGCGCGCGGATGCAGCACCCCTGCTCCCAAATTAGCTAATTCTAACATTTCGTCATATGAAATAGAGTGAAGCTTACGAGCATCTTCTACATAGCGCGGATCTGTCGTAAACACTCCTGTTACATCTGTATAAATATCACATTTTGCAGCTTTTAATGCTGCGGCAAGAGCTACTGCCGTCGTGTCAGAGCCGCCTCGACCTAATGTTGTAATGCTACCATCTCCTGAACAGCCTTGGAATCCAGCTACTACTACGATTCGGCCTCTATCTAATTGGCTTTGAATACGAGTCGTGTCAATGTGCTGGATTCGTGCATTGCTGTGAACTGCTTCCGTCTGGATACCAGCTTGCCAACCTGTTAGCGAAGTTGCTTTATACCCTTTATATTGAAGGGCCATTGTTAACAGGGAAATCGTTACTTGTTCTCCAGTTGTAAGAAGCATATCCATTTCGCGTTTGCTTGGACTGTCCGTAATATCACTTGCTAATTTCACCAGTGCATCTGTAGTTTTGCCCATTGCCGATACAACAACAACTACTTGGTTACCGCGCTCTGCTTCTTGAATAACACGGTTTGCTACATGTTGGATACGTTCAACAGAACCAACAGATGTTCCACCAAATTTTTGAACGATTAATGCCATAATTTTGTTCATTCCTTTTCAATAAATTTGCATATGYAGGATGATGAGAAGCTAAATTTTTTTACTCAGACAATAAAAAAAGCAATGAGATGAGCTCTCATTGCTTAACGAACGAAAATTATAAAACATAACCGTCCACTGCCGTGAGATAGCTCTCCAAGAATCTACATCTTGACAATCCTACGTTTATTCAACGCAGAACCAGCAATCATTACTATGAGGTAATGTTCACTTCGGCAAATTTCCCTTTCCGCATCATTCATAAGAGCTCATACCCTTCCTGATACGTACTGATTAAATTTGCACCTCTATCTTCACTTCATTTGATGAAGTGTCGTATGAAATTAGTTAATAGCTTATCAAATATTTTCTATTATTTCAAGACTATTTTTGCAATGTTTCATAAATTTTTTCAGCGATGTTTTGAGGAACACCTGAATTTCGAATATCATCAACCGTTGCTTCTTTCAATTTTTTCACCGAACCAAAATACTTTAACAAAGCTTTTTTACGCTTTTCGCCCACTCCCGGAATATCGTCCAAAACAGACTGAAAAGCGGACTTAGAGCGCACTTGACGGTGGAAGGTAATCGCAAAGCGGTGAACTTCATCTTGAATTCGCTGAAGCAAATAAAATTCTTGACTATTGCGTTCAAGCGGTATGATTTGAGGAGGCTCACCAATCATCAGGTTGGAGGTTCTGTGCTTATCATCTTTGACAAGACCTGCTGTAGGCACTAAAAGTCCCAATTCATTTTCGAGAACGTCCTGTACTGCAGCTAAATGCCCTTTGCCTCCATCTACAACAATTAAATCTGGAAGCGGAAGACCCTCTTTTAACGCTCTAGAATACCGTCTGCGAACGACTTCTCTCATGGAACTGTAATCATCTGGTCCCTTTACGGTCTTAATTTTATATTTGCGATATTCTTTCTTTTCCGGTTTCCCATCAACAAAAACAATCATCGCAGAAACGGGATCTGTCCCTTGAATATTTGAATTATCAAATGCTTCAATCCGATAAGGAGCGGCAATTCCAAGCTCTTCTCCTAACCGTTCAACTGCGCCAACCGTGCGCTCTTCATCTCGTTCAATTAAATAGAATTTTTCACCGAGCGCAATTTTTGCATTTTTACACGCAAGCTCTACTAATTCTTTCTTTTTGCCTCGCTTTGGATGCTGAACCTCTACTTCTACTAATTTCTCAGCCAACTCTGCATCAATCGTTGCTGGAACCATTACCTCTTTTGGCTTAATATTTTTGGCATAAAACTGACCGATAAAAGTTAAGAAATCTTCTTCTGGCTCTTTATAAAAAGGAAACATAGAAACTTCTCGCTCAATTAATTTCCCTTGGCGAATAAAGAAAACTTGAACACACATCCAGCCTTTATCATAAGAATAGCCAAACACATCTCGATTAACAAAATCATTAAACGTTACTTTTTGCTTTTCCATTGTCGCTTCGATATGAGCAATTTGATCTCGATATTCTTTAGCCCGTTCAAAGTCAAGTTCTTCTGAAGCTTTTAACATTTTTTCAGTTAATTCTGTTTTGACATGCTCATATCCACCATTTAAAAACCGCGTGATATTTTCAATAATTTGTTTGTTTTGCTCTTCTTTTACTTCTTTTACGCAAGGAGCTAGGCATTGCCCGATATGGTAATACAAACAAGGTCTGTCTGGCATGGTAGAGCACTTTCTTAATGGATAAATGCGATCAAGAAGCCGCTTTGTTTCATTTGCAGCTTGAACGTTAGGATAAGGCCCGAAGTATTTCCCTTTATCTTTTTTTATTTTTCTTGTAATAACAAGTCGGGGCTGCTTTTCAGCTGTAATCTTAATAAAGGGATAACCCTTATCATCTTTAAGCATGATATTGTATTTTGGATCATGCTTTTTAATTAAATTCATTTCTAAAATAAGTGCTTCTAAATTAGAAGATGTGACGATATATTCAAAATCGACAATGTCGTTTACAAGTCGAAGCGTCTTTCCGTCATGAGATCCGGTAAAGTAGGAGCGCACTCGATTTTTTAATACTTTTGCTTTTCCTACGTAAATGACCGTTCCATATTTATCTTTCATCAAGTAACAGCCGGGCTGATCCGGTAAAATAGCCAGCTTTTCTTTTAAATAATCGTTCATATTTTTCTCCTTCCTCTTCTCTTACTCTGTCCATCTATACATTCGCTTATGAAGCGTAACCTACATTCTTTCCTGCTTTACAATACATGCACATAAGCCGGATTTATGGCGGTGTTCCTTACATCTAGTATAAAACAAACGAACGCATATTCGCTAAATAAAAGTATTCCCAAAAGAGAAAAAGTGGAGAAAAAGAAAAAACCTAGCCTGAGCTAGGTTTTGACTTACGCGTGTTTATTAATTAATTCTGTTAATGCTTCTTTTGGTTGGAAACCAACTACTTGGTCAACTTTCTCTCCATCTTTAAATAATACTAAAGTTGGGATACTCATAACACCAAATTTTCCAGCCGTTTCTTGGTTTTCATCAACGTCTACTTTCACGATTTTAACTTTATCGTTAAGTTCGCCATCGATTTCTTCAAGAACTGGAGCAATCATTTTACAAGGGCCACACCATGGTGCCCAAAAGTCAACAAGCACTAGGCCTGATTTAATTTCATCTGTAAAGTTTTTATCTGTAGCATGTGCAATAGCCATTTTAATTCCTCCTAAATATATGCAATATCCAAATTCTACTCACAGTATATCACCTTCAAATAAGGTTTGCTAACTTTTTGCTTACATTTATACTGTTTATTCTCCGCTCTAGTTTGTACAATTCACATAAAAACATACGTAGAAAATTTCGTTTTCCATGAGGCTGAGACATAACGAAATGAATCCTATCTAAAGACGAACGAATAGTATACAAGGGCTGAACCGCTTGCGACACCGCAGATGATTTCTGTGTAAGATTTCGCTTTCTGCAGGAGTCTTCGCCTTGCTCTCCAATCAACTGCTAGAAAGACCCACACACATGAAACCTGCGTTTACCCTAACAAAAAAACGAACCACTAATCAAACATCTTGATCAATGGTTCATTTTTCACTTCGTCTAAAATCCTTTTGCCTCAGCCTCTTACGCAGACTGTACTTTCAGCTTTTTGAATTCTTCCGTTAGCAGAGGCACCACTTCAAATAAATCTCCAACGATTCCGTAATCAGCTACTTTAAAAATATTCGCCTCAGGATCTTTGTTAATGGCAACAATAATTTTTGAATTTGACATGCCGGCCAAATGCTGAATGGCTCCCGAGATTCCGCAGGCAATGTATAAATCTGGTGTGACTACTTTGCCCGTCTGACCGATCTGAAGAGAATAGTCGCAGTAATCTGCATCGCACGCTCCGCGAGACGCCCCAACAGCTCCATTTAACACGTCCGCTAGTTCTTGGAGAGGTCCAAAACCTTCCGTGCTTTTTACACCTCGACCACCTGCAATCACGACTTTTGCTTCGGATAAATCAACCCCTTGCGTTGCTTTCCGTACAACTTCTTTTACAACTGTACGCAGGTTTTTGATTTCAACATTTAAATCCTCTACATCGCCTGTACGTCCCTCATCTTTTGCAAGCGGTGAAATATTATTTGGACGAATCGTGACAAACGTAAAAGCATCGGTCATGATTTTCTTTTCAAATGCTTTACCAGAATAAATTGGGCGGGTGAAGACTACTTGATCCCCTCCAACTTCTACATCCGTCACATCTGAGATAAGTCCTTTGTCTAAGCGAGCTGCCAATTTTGGCGCTAGGTCTTTGCCAAGAGCCGTATGGCCAAATACGATAGCTTCAGGTTGTTCACTTTCAATGATGGCTAATAACGCCTGAGCATAACCATCCGATGTGTAAGCAGCTAAATCTTCATGCTCCGTCACAACAACTTTATTCGCTCCGTATGCAATAAGCTCTTCACTTAAAGCTTTTACGTCCTTTCCTACTAACGCTGCAACAATTTCCCCACCGTCAGCTACAGTAGACGCTGCGGAAATCGCTTCAAACGATACGTTTCGTAATCCCCCATCACGTGCTTCTCCTAGAACTAACACTTTGCGTCCCATTGCAATACCCCCATTGTTTTAACTTTTGACTTATTAAATAACTTTTGCTTCTTTATGCAGTAAATTGACCAGTTCTGTCACTTGATCTTTTATATCTCCTTGTAGTACGCGTCCTGCGTCTTTTTTCGGAGGCAAATAAATTTCAATTGTCTTTGTTTTTGCTTCTACATCATCTTCATCTAAATCTAAATCATCCAATTCCACTTCAACCAACGGTTTCTTCTTCGCTTTCATAATCCCTGGAAGAGATGGATAGCGAGGTTCGTTAAGTCCCTGCTGAGCTGTTACTAAAAGAGGAAGCGACGTTTCGATAACCTCGGAATCACCTTCCACATCGCGTACAACAGTCACTTTTTCACCTTCGATATCTAATTTTGTAATCGTCGTAATATAAGGGATTTCTAACTGTTCTGCTACGCGCGGTCCCACTTGGCCCGAACCTCCGTCAATCGCTACGTTTCCTGCCAAAATTAAGTCAGGAGATTGTTCTTTTAAGTACTGTGCCAGCAGCCTAGAAGTCGTGTACTGATCGCCATCTTCTATGTCATCTTCCGTATTGATTAAAACCGCTTTATCTGCTCCCATAGCC
The DNA here is from genome assembly GCF_056400385.1 of Priestia sp. P5_B4. NCBI lineage: Bacteria > Bacillati > Bacillota > Bacilli > Caryophanales > Bacillaceae > Priestia > Priestia sp. P5_B4. Next base: position 22,420 of record NZ_JBFULJ010000008.1, on the reverse strand, counting down.
AAAGCTGTTCGGAGTTCTTTTTCTGATTCTTCCCCTCCTACACTCACGACCGTAATCTCCCCGCCATGCTTTTCCTTTAGCTGAATAGCTTCTTCAACTGCATACTCATCGTAAGGATTAATAATAAATTCAGCCCCATCTTCAACAATTTGACCATTTTTTAATGAAAGTTTCTCCTCTGTATCGAATGTTCTTTTTACTAACACGTAAATATTCATTTAATTCCCCTCCTAAGCTTATTTTCCTAAAAATTTAGGCTGGCGCTTTTCAATAAAAGCGGCTACGCCTTCTTGAGCATCCCTGCTTTTGAATACGCTTCCAAAAAACTGCGCTTCTTTTTTGATGCCGCTGTAATAAGCATCTGTTTTTACATGCTGAAGCAGCTGCAAGGTGGCTTTAACAGAGATTGGGCTTTTTTTGGCAATTTTTCTAGCAAGTAAAAATGTTTCATTGATAAGCTGACTTTCTTCAAAAGCTGCATTTGCCAATCCTAACTCCACTGCCTCGCTTCCGGATATTGGATCACTTGTCAGCATCATCTCACAAGCCTTATGAACTCCTACATAACGAGGTAATCGCTGAGTTCCTCCAAATCCTGGTATAATCCCTAACTGAAGCTCAGGCAAGCCCAGCTTAGCATTTTCTGTTACCAAACGGATATGGCAGCTCATAGCAAGCTCCAACCCTCCGCCTAAAGCAGCTCCATGAATAGCTGCAATCACTGGTTTTGGGTAATTTTCAATATACTCAAAGAGCTCTTGACCGTTAACAGCAAGCTTCTCGTATTCTTTTTCCTGCTGAAGTGATGTGAATTCTTTTATATCAGCCCCGGCACAAAAGAATTTCCCTTCACCTTTAATGACGATAACCCTTGTCTCTTTACTATCTTCTAAATGTTTTAAAACACTTGAAAGATCTTTTAATAAGTCTTGAGACAAAGCGTTAGCAGTTTGTCTATTCAACGTAATGAAGCTTATTGCATCAACAGTTTCAACCTGGATAATCTCCATTTGTTTACGCCACCCTTTCTTTCTATTTTCATTACCTTGCGCTTTTCCCCTCGCAGGGGAGCAGCAGGCTCACTTACGATTATGAGCCGCTGCAGCCGTTTAACAGCAGGGAATGGACTTTATCTACCGATTCTATTAGACCATATCGATGATCGTTCATTACCCATGTTGTGACAGTTTCATCAATCGTTCCAAAAATCATCTGTCGCGCAAGACGAATATCTATATTTTCAGAAAACTCACCCGTTTCGATTCCTGTCTGCAAAATAGAATCAATAAGAGTCAGATAATCTTTTAATACATCGTTAATTTTCAATCTTAAATCTTTGTTCGATTGACGCAGTTCGAGCTGGGTCACTGTAGCTAAATGATGATCCTCCGCTAGAAACGAAAAATGTTTGTCAATTAACACATGAAGTTTTTCTGCCGCGGTTTCAATTCCCGCCAGTTCTTCATAAATTTTTTCTACAAATTGTCCCATCTTCTCTTGAAACAAGGAAATCAAGACATCTTCTTTGTTTTTAAAATATAAATATATCGTACCGTCTGCAACTCCAGCCTGCTTAGCAATTTTAGAAACCTGAGCATTGTGGTATCCGTTTTCTGCTATTACTACTACAGCTGCATCGATAATCTGTTTATACTTTGGCTTATTTCTTCTCAATCTTATACGCTCCTTTAAAATATGAATGATTATTCATTCATATCTTTATAATAAAGAAACCGCAAGTATCTGTCAATTATGTTTCAGTAAAAAAATCAAAGGCGACGATCGATTACGTCGCCTTTTTATGCTTTTCATTTTCTTCATCAATCAGCGCTCGTCGCAGAATCTTACCGACCGCTGTTTTGGGAAGCTCATTTCGAAATTCATAAAGACGCGGAACTTTATAAGCAGCTAAATACTTTCTAGAAAACTCATTTAACTCTTCTTCAGTACATCTTACACCATTTTTTAATACAATGTAAGCCTTCACCGTTTCTCCTCTATATGGGTCAGGAACACCCACCACTACAGCTTCTTGAATTTTTTCATGCTCATATAATACTTCTTCAACTTCTCGAGGATAGATATTATATCCCCCGGCAATAATAATATCTTTCTTCCGATCTACTACATAAAAATAACCTTTATCATCCATATAGCCAACATCACCTGTTAGCAACCATCCGTCTCGCATAACAGCCTCCGTTTCTTCAGACTGCTTCCAATATCCTTTCATTACCTGAGGACCTTTAACAGCAATTTCTCCTACTTCGCTTACAGCAGCTTCTTTACCTGTTTCAAACGAGAGAATTTTGGCATCTGTGTCTGGCCAAGGCACTCCAATGCTTCCTGGTATCCTCTCTTTCCAAAGAAAATTAGCATGAGTAACAGGAGAGGTTTCCGTTAAGCCATATCCTTCCACTAATTTACCTCCGGTGAGCTTTTCAAACTGCTCCTGCACTTCCACAGGAAGTGGAGCCGAACCGCTCATACATGAATCAATAGAAGATAAGTTGTATTTTGCTAAATCAGGATGGTTTAATAATGCAATGTAAATCGTCGGCGCACCTGGAAATAAAGTAGGCTGCTGCTTATGAATGGTTTTGAGCGTCGTTTTTGCATCAAATTTAGGCAGAAGAACCATCTCATAGTTTTGCAAAACCGATAAAACAAGAACCGTTGTTAAACCATACACATGAAAAAATGGGATAATTCCAAGCACTTTTTCTTCTCCATGCCTGCAGCGGTATAACCAATGTGAACACATCGTTGCATTGGCTACCAAGTTTTTATGAGTAAGCATGACTCCTTTTGGAAAACCTGTTGTTCCCCCGGTGTATTGTAAAATCGCGATATCTTCGTCTGAAATTCCCTCAGCGTTACATACTGCGGGAGAGGATTCATCTATAATACGTTTAAATAAATGAGTAGTCTCCGTATGACTCACATCCACGCTTATCTTCTGCTGTTTGCGCTGAATAAATGGATACATTATGTTTTTGGGAAATGGGAGATAATCTTGAATAGAGGTGATGACTACGTGCTTTATTTTTGTTAACGCTTTCATTTTTACTACACGCGGATATAGCAAATCGAGTGCAATAATCATGGTCGCTTCTGAATCATTAAGCTGATACTCTAACTCTCTTTCCGTATACAAAGGGTTTGTTTGAACGACTACTCCTCCGGCAAGCAGAACCGCATAAAAGGAAATGACAGCTTGAGGGCAATTTGGAAGCATAATGGCTACTCTATCCCCTCTTTTTAATCCCAGCTCAATAAGGTAAGATGACAGCTTCAGAGAATCTTGATGCAGCTGGGAAAACGTCATTTTTTTCCCTAGAAAATAGATTGCGCTTTTTTTAGGAACCTTTTGAACTGCTTCTTCAAAAAGCTGTGCTAAATTTTTTTGTTCATAATGAAGCCTAGCAGGTATTTCATCCGGATATTGAGAAAGCCATATCTTTTCGGTGGATTCCACACGCATCCTCTCCCTCAAAAAAAATAAAAAATTAGAATTTTCTAATTAAAATTATAGTTCATTCTTTTTTTAGATGCAATCGTTATTGAATGTTCTCTTTCCTACCTAATCACTCTTTCATCCTGCAGCGTAATAAATAAAAATTGGATTTACCCCTGTACATTATCCGAATTTTTTGTATATAATAAAAATTAGATTTTTTTAAGGAGCTGTATGAATTGACAACAACATTGACTAAAGGACCGTTCAAAGCAGATCACGTTGGAAGCTTTTTGCGTCCCGAGCGTATCAAACAAGCACGATTACAAGTGGAAAATGGGGAAATGACAAAGAAACAGCTTCGAGCAATTGAAGATGAAGAAATTCGTAAACTCGTAGAAAAGCAAAAACAAATTGGATTAAAAGCCGTCACAGACGGTGAGTTTCGCCGCGCGTGGTGGCACTTTGATTTTCTGTCAGAGCTTGTTGGCGTAGAACTTTACGAAGCAGAGTCGGGAATTCAGTTTCACGGAGTCCAAACAAAAGCTCACGGTATAAAAGTGACTGGAAAACTAGATTTTAATCACCACCCTATGATTGAAGATTATAAATTTCTTCATCAAGCTGCTGGAAAAGAACACGTAGCTAAGTTCACCATTCCAAGTCCTAATATGCTATTTTTCAGAGGTCATATTGAAGAGTCTTCTTACTCGGATACGGATGTATTTTTTGCTGATTTAGTTAAAACATATCAAAAAGCCATTCAAGCATTTTATGATGCCGGATGCCGCTATTTACAGTTAGATGATACTGCGTGGGCAGTCTTTTTCTCAGAAAAAGGACAAGAACAAATCGCGTCAAAAGGTTTCACGCCCCAAGAATTACTGAAACGTTTTACAGATGCGATCAATGAATCCATTGCGCATAAGCCAGATGATATGGTCATTACAATGCATATTTGCAGAGGGAATTTCCAGTCCACTTATACAGCAAGCGGCGGATATGAAAATGCGTCCAAAGCTATTTTCAGTCAGTTAAACGTAGATGGACTATTTTTAGAATTTGATGATGAACGCTCAGGAGGATTCGAACCTCTTCGACATGTAAAGCGAGATGATCTTCAGATTGTCCTTGGTCTTATCACATCAAAATTTGGAGATTTAGAAGATCCTGAAGCAGTGAAAAAACGAATTGCTGAAGCAGCAGAATTTGTTTCTCCTGATCAAATTTGTTTAAGTCCCCAGTGCGGATTTGCTTCTACAGAAGAAGGAAATTTACTAACTGAAGAACAGCAGTGGGATAAAGTAAAGCACGTGATTTCAATTGCTGAAGACGTATGGAAGTAGTCATTAAAAAAGCTGACCTGCTTTAAGGTCAGCTTTTTTGCTGTCATCATGATGTTAGGAAAAGCTATATAGATAAATAGATAAGACCAATAAGCATAAACACTCCGCATAAAACGAGTAAAATTTTCGCTAACTTCTCCATGACTCTCTCCTATCCTATCCTATCCCTGCTCCTATTACATAGGACATACCGATTGAAATAACAAGTGAAATAAACCCAACGGCTCTGTTATCTTGTTCAATTTCGTCATCGATTCGAAATTTCGGCGTCAAAAATTCGAAAATAAAATAGCTGACTAGTAAAAGAACGAATCCATATATTCCCCACCCTAGCATTCTTAACAAGTTGTCGTTATGCTCAATCGAATAGCGAAAAATATTAGCTAATCCAAATATTTTTCCACCTGTTGCCATCGCAACAGCCATATTTCCTTTTTGAATCTCTTCCCAATTCTTATACTTAGTAACGAGCTCAAACACAACAAGAAAGACGACAATGCTCAAGACAACCACGCTGTAATAAGCGGCGGATTCAATATACGGGTCTTTCCAAAAATCCCTCATTTTTGCATCACTCCTAATTTATATTACGCTCCACGTAATGAACTGACAGGTCTCTTTCCTTTACTTGTATCGTTCTTAAAAGAGATAGAAAACCCAGCATAGCCCATGAGCCATGTCGGATTTTCTATCTTCATATATGCTTGTTCAGCGCATCGACTGACACCTTTATTTCAGCACTCTTTTATTTAAATTCCACAACCGTAACGCCAGAACCTCCTTCAGAAGCTTCTCCGAAACGAATATTTTTGACAGAACGATGATTTTTCAAATATTCCTGTACACCTTTACGAAGAGCTCCAGTTCCTTTACCGTGGATAATCGAAACTCGCGGATAGTTGGCTAATAAAGCATCATCAATATATTTTTCAACTCGAATCAGCGCATTTTCATAGCGCTCTCCTCTTAAATCCAGTTCTAGATTTACATGATAATCTTTTCCTTTTACCGTAGCAAGCGGCTTCGTTTCTACAGGTTTTGGAGAACTGATATATTCGAGGGCTTTTTCTTTCACCTTCATTTTCATAATTCCCATTTGTACTTGCCATTCATTATTGCTTACTCGTTCCACAAGCGTTCCTTTTTGTCCCCAGCTTAAGACTTTCACTTCATCTCCAGCTTGAAGAATACGCTCTTGTTTTTTCGGCACAGCCGGTTTCTTTTTACTTTTTTCAAGAGTTGGAACTGCATCTTCTAGACGCTTACGCGCCTCAATCAATTCATGCTCTTTTACAAGCGCATGATTTTTTTGACTCATTTTACGCAAATCGCTAATGATTTTCTCTGCTTCTTCAGATGCTGCTTTAACTGTGGCTTGAGCTTTTTCTTCAGCTTTTTCGTACAGCTTATCTCGTTTTTCATTAAACTCAATAATCTGACTCTGTAATTCTTTATGAAGCTTCTGAGCCTCTTTTCTTAGCTCTTCAGCTTCTTCTAGCTCGTGTTCAGATTGACGGCGGCTATCTTCAAGAGAGGCAATCATATTTTCTACTTTATTTGTTTCTGAGCCAATATAGCCTTTGGCACGTTCAATTACTTCAGCACTTAAACCTAAACGTTTTGAAATCTCAAAAGCATTGCTTCGGCCCGGTACACCAATCAGCAGCTTGTAAGTAGGGCTCAATGTTTCAATATCGAACTCTACGCTAGCATTGACCACTCCTTCACGGTTATAGCCGTACGCTTTTAATTCAGGATAGTGAGTAGTCGCAACTACGCGAGCGCCTCTTTCATATACTTGATCTAAAATGGAAATCGCAAGCGCTGCACCTTCTTGAGGATCCGTTCCTGCTCCCAATTCATCGAACAAGACCAGACTTTCGTGATCTACTTTTTGTAAAATATCTACAATGTTGACCATATGAGATGAAAAGGTACTCAAACTTTGTTCAATCGACTGCTCATCTCCAATATCAGCAAATACGTGTTTAAACACAGCCATTTCCGATCCATCCAGCGCCGGAATCTGCAAACCTGCTTGAGCCATTAACGTAAATAATCCAAGTGTTTTTAACGTTACGGTTTTACCGCCGGTATTTGGCCCTGTAATAACGATAGACGTATATTGATCACCTAGCTCAATATCATTGGCAACGACATCTTCCTGTGCAATAAGAGGATGTTTTGCCTTCACTAACTTAATATAGCCTCGATCGTTCATTTTAGGTTTTGAAGCTTTTAGCTCATGGCTATAGCGCCCTTTAGCAAACATGAAGTCCAGCTCACCTAACAGATAAACGTTTTGACGGAGTTCATTTGCCACTTCCGCTACCTGAACGGTTAAAGCAATGAGAATACGCTCAATTTCTTGTTTTTCTTTTACTTTTGCTTCTTGAAGCTCATTGTTTAACGTCACAATCGCCTGAGGCTCAATAAATAAAGTTGCTCCGGATGAAGACTGATCGTGCACAATGCCTCCATACGCACTGCGATATTCTTGCTTAACAGGAATAACAAAACGTTCGTTTCGAATGGTAACAATTGCATCTGACAACATTTTTTGAGCAGACGAGGAGCGAATAAGGCTCTCTAGCTTTTCTCGAATACGAGACTCCGTTGAGCGAAGTTTTTGACGAATGCCTCTTAGCTGGTCGCTTGCACCGTCTAGCACTGTACCATTCTCATCAATACTCATTTTAATTGTTTGTTCTACCTCAGGAAGAGGCATTAGTTTTTCGATATGTTCAGTTATAATTGGAAGCTGTAAATCTTCGTCTTCCACTACTTGCTCGATAAATTGCTTGACTTGTCTTGCAGCATAAATAGTGCTTGCTACATCAAGAAGTTCATTAGAGCTTAGCGTTCCCCCAATTTCAGCGCGCTTCACGCTAGGTCGAACGTCAAAAATGCCCCCTAGCGGTACGTTGCCACGCAATCGCAGCACGGTTGTAGCTTCATCTGTTGCTTCCTGCCATTTGACTACTTCTTCATACTGAGTCGAGGGAATCAAATTCGCTACTTTTTCTCGACCTAAAGAAGAAGCTACTTTTTTCTGAAGCTGTTCCTTAACTTTATTAAACTCTAGTACATGAAAAATACGTGATTGCAAAACTGATTCCTCCTGTTGCTTATTTATGTCGATTTAAAAAGGCGGTTAATTCTTTGAGACTATACGTATTTAATACCGTTTCTGGTTTAAGCCAGCCTTTAATTCCAGTAGATATTCCAATTTCCATATGCTCTAGCATGTCTAGATTGTGAGCATCTGTATTAATAGCAATTTTAACTCCTGCCTCTTGGGCCTTTTTTATGTGTTCAGCGGCTAAATCTAAACGGTTTGGATTCGCGTTTAGTTCAAGAGCCGTTTTTGTTTCTTTAGCTAATTCAATCAACATATCAATATCTACATCATATCCGTTGCGGCGACCAATCAAACGACCGGTCGGATGAGCGATTAAATCTACATGAACATTGTTTAACGCTTGCTTTAAGCGATTCATAATTTCTTCGCGTGATTGCGAAAAACTAGAGTGAATGGACGCAATAACAAAATCTAGCTCAGCTAGCAGTTCATCATCATAATCAAGTGTTGCATCAGGCAAAATATCCATTTCAATTCCTGCTAGTATTGTAAAATCATCAAACTGTGCGTTTAAACGATTAATTTCTTCACGCTGTTTACGAATGCGTTCAGGCGTTAGAMCGTTAGCTACTTTTAAATACTGAGAATGGTCTGTAATCGCCATGTACTCATAGCCTCGTGCGCGACATGCTTCTGCCATTTCTTCAATCGAATACGCCCCGTCGCTCCACGTGGAGTGCATATGCAAATCACCTTTTACGGCACCGTAGGTCACAAGCGTTTGAGGCTTTACAAATGCATCTACTTCCGTTCCATCTTCACGAAGTTCCGGCGGAATAAAAGACAGCCCAAAATGTTCATAGAATGCTTGTTCAGACTCAAAAGTCATAACTTCGCCTGTCTCCGCATTTTCAACGCCATACTCGCTAATTTTTTCACCGCGTTCTTTTGCTAATTGACGCATACGCACATTATGATCTTTTGATCCTGTAAAATGGTGAAGCGTTGTGGCAAACGCTTTATCTTCTACAAGACGAAAATCCACAGACACATCGTACTCATAGGCTAACGTTACCGATACTTTTGTATCTCCATTGGCAATGATATCCTTCACATTTGGCAGCGATACTAGCTGTTCACGGACAGCATGAGGCTCAGCTGTTGAAATAATAAAATCAAGATCTTTTACGGTTTCCCTCATGCGGCGAATGCTCCCTGCTTGAGAAAAACGCTCAATGCTATGCATCTGTTTAAGGGCTTCTAAAATTTCTTCCGCTATTGGAAGCATAAAAGCAAGAGGCAAACGATCAGGACGCTTCCCAAACTCTTCAATGGCAGCGATAATTTTTTCTTCTGTCTTTTTACCAAAACCGCTTAGTCCCTGCACTCGATTTTCCATACAGGCCTGATGCAGTGATTCCATATCTCGAATATCTAGCTCTTTATATAATTTAGCGATTTTTTTACCTCCAAGCCCGGGCAGCTTAAGCAAAGGAATAAGTCCTTCAGGAACTTCTTGCTTTAGTTCTTCTAATACGCTTGACTCATTTGTTTCCATATACTCTGTAATGACTGCAGCCGTTCCTTTTCCAATCCCTTGGAGCTTGGTAAAATCCTCAATCTCTGTCAGCGTTCTTTCGTCCGTTTCTAGCGCTGCAGCTGCTTTTCGAAAAGCGGAAATTTTAAAAGGGTTATCTCCCTTTAATTCCATATATGTAGCAATTGTTTCTAACAATTTAATAATATCCTTTTTATTCATCTCTTTTCACCAGCCTATTATCATAATAACGAAACTTTCAAAAACATGATGAGTGACATATTTACTCTCTCAAGTTTTCATCTAGACATACTTTTATCCTCATGAAAACCGCAGATCAGACTGCGATAAAAAAAGAGGGTATCTCAAAAGTATTATGACACTTTCGACACACCCTCTCAACAAGCTATTGTAATTTCATTACATTACACCATACTGAGTCCACAAATCTTGAATCGCAGACGATAAGTATGGAGTATTTTGTACGATATTGATTGCAATTGAAGACTGTTGAATTGGCGTTTGAATTTCACTTACAGGAATCACGGCTCCAATGTATAACAAAATAAAAACGATGATATACACTTCAACGAATCCAAGTGCACCTCCGCCCCATTTATTTAACTGGCGCAGAATTGGCAATTCGGTTAAAGCCGTTAAAACAGAGCCTGCAAGGCGAAGTACAATGTGAGTAGCAAAAAATAAAATCGCAAATGCAATCATTCGATAAAAAGCGTCTTCTATCGTTCCAGAATCAAATACAAACGATGCGACACTTTGCTGCTGAATATTGTCCGGAAACGGAATCAGCAAGCGAAGTCGGCTTGCCAAATCTCCACTAAACATATAAGCGACGATAAACGAAACCGCAAAACTGACAATATGAATGAGCTGCAAAATAAATCCTCTTTTAAGACCTGTTACAAAGCCTAGAAGAAGCAATATAATTAAAATGATATTAAGCATTGACTCAGTCATTCCTCTTTTCCATAAAGTTTTTGTTCAAGTCTCTCATAGTCTTCTTTCAGTTTTATATATTCGTGTACAGCATTCACAGCTGTTAATACTGCTAATTTATTGATATCTAAAGAAGGGTTTTTAGTACTGATTTCACGCATTTTTTCATCCACTATAGAGGCGACAAGTCGAATATGGCTTGTACTTTCGCTACCGACGATGCTGTACTGCTGACCAAAGATGTCAACTGTCGCACGTGTTTTATCTTGTCTTGACACGAGAAAATCCTCCGTTCCACGAAAAATCCTAATCCCTATCATACCACGAAGAAGACTTCAATGGAAACATATCTATATTTAAGCTATCATAAGGGATAGTGCTTATAAAGTAAACTAAAATACCCCGAAAGGAGTGAAGCATTATGTCACATGCTGTTATTAAGGTATCTGCTGATAGAATAGCTAAAATGAAGCTTCATTACACATCCTATCTGCAGCCCAAACTGCCGCAGGGAAGTATTTTTTCGGCTAAAACTCCCGGCTGTTCTATCACTGCGTACCGCTCTGGAAAAGTACTTTTTCAAGGAAAAGAAGCTGAAACAGAAGCGGCTAAGTGGGGAGGCTCTTTAGATGCTGCGAAAAAGGCTCCTGTCTCACACCTCCCATCAAACTTCAGCTCACTATCAGTCATCGGTTCTGACGAAGTAGGGACAGGAGATTATTTTGGTCCTATGACCGTAGTTGCTGCCTATGTTCAAAAAGAGCAGCTTCCTTTGTTAAAAGAATTAGGAGTACGAGATTCAAAAGAGTTAACAGATGCTAAAATTATTGAAATTGCCAAGCAGCTTGTTTCTTTTATTCCCTATAGTTTGCTTGTTTTACATAACGAAAAGTATAATGCATTTCAAGAAAAAGGCATGTCACAAGGTAAAATGAAAGCTCTGTTGCACAACAAAGCTTTATCCAACGTGTTAAAAAAATTGGATCCTGAAAAACCCGATGCCATTTTAATTGACCAGTTTGTCGAAAAAAACACCTATTATAAACACCTGGTAAAGGAAAAAGAAATTATCAAAGAAAATGTCTTTTTCAGCACAAAAGGAGAAAGCGTTCATTTATCTGTAGCTGCTGCTTCCATTATTGCCAGATACGCATTTTTAAAACAAATAGATTTGCTGACGGAAAAGACCGGGATGGTTATTCCTCGTGGAGCTGGCGCACAAGTTGATATTGCCGCTGCTAAAATCATTAAGAAACATGGCGTGAATGCGCTGAACTCTTTAGCTAAAATTCATTTTGCTAATACGGAAAAAGCTTTAAAATTAGCTAAAAAATAAGAGATGTGGAAATCCACATCTCTTTTCTTATTCTTATGAACGAAGCGTTGCACCAAATTCTTTTTCTACAGCCTCTAACACTGCACCATGCGCTTTTGCTACTTCTTCATCAGTTAATGTACGTTCAGGATCTAAGTATCGTAAAGAGAAAGCTACAGATTTCTTGCCTTCTTCCATACGCTCGCCTTCATATAGATCAAATACCGTCACGTCTTTTAAAAGTTCTCCGCCCGCCGTATAGATGACGCGCTGAACTTCTCCTGCAAGAACGTTTTTATCTACCACAAGTGCAATATCACGTGTAATAGATGGGAATCTTGGAATAGCTGAATAACGAACTTCTTCGACATCTGCAGCTAATAGCTCTTGAAGGTGTAATTCAAATACGTATGTTTCACGAAGACCATACTGTTTCTGAGCAACAGGATGAACTTGACCTACGTATCCAATTTCTTTTTCATCTAACCATACAGCCGCTGTACGTCCAGGGTGCATACCGTCTTTTTTAACAGGAGCATATGAGATTCGTTTCTCCAAACCAAGCTGTGCAAATAACCCTTCTAGTACACCTTTAATCACATAGAAATCAACGACTTTCTTTTCACCTTGCCAGCCGTGAGCATGCCATAGACCCGTGATTGCACCAGCTACGCGCTCCTGCTCATCCGGTAATTCTCCTTCACCTTTAGATAAGAACACTGAGCCTGTTTCGTATAGCGCAATAGAATCCGACTGGCGAGCATTATTATGCTTCACTGCTTCTAGCAAATGAGGCACTAAGCTTTGACGAAGGATACTGCGATCTTCACTCATCGGCATTGCTAGACCAATCGTACTTGTTGCATTTAGTGCAAACTGAGTAGCTTTTTCAGCGCTCGTTAGCGAATATGTTGTTGTTTGTGCTAGTCCCGCACCTTCTAAGAAACGGCGAACTTTACGGCGTCCAAGCTGATACTCTGTTAGTTTTCCTGGAGTTGCCACTGTTACAGGAAGCGTTGTAGGAAGGTTGTCATAGCCATACATACGTGCTACTTCCTCGACGATATCTTCTTCAATTGTAATATCGCCTCTACGAGTTGGCACTGTTACAACAATGGTTTCGTCTTCCACTTTGTTTTCAAATTGAAGACGGTTCATAATGTCTTGTACTTCTTCCATTGATAGCTCTGTACCAAGCACATCGTTAATACGGCCAAGCGACACAGCTACAACAGCAGGTTCCACAGTTAGTGTATCTACTTCTACAGTACCGCTTACCACTTCACCTGAAGCGTATTCAGCCATTAATTCTGCTGCGCGGTCAGCAGCTACACGCGTACGGTTAGGATCAATTCCTTTTTCAAAACGAGCGCTTGCCTCACTGCGAAGACCGTGGTCTTTTGAAGCTTGGCGAACCGTTAAGCCTTTGAAGTAAGCTGATTCAATGAGAACATTTACCGTATCGTCTTTTACTTCGGAGTTCGCTCCGCCCATTACACCTGCAAGAGCTACCGGCTCACTGCCGTTTGTAATGACAAGCTGATTGCCTTTTAATACGCGCTCTTGATCATCAAGAGTTACAAACTTTTCGCCTTCTGACGCGTGACGTACAACAATTTCTTTTGAACCAAGACGATCATAGTCAAAAGCATGCAGCGGCTGGCCGTATTCAAGCAAAATATAGTTAGTAATATCAACAACGTTGTTATGAGGTCGAATACCAGCTGCCATTAAACGCGTTTGCATCCATAATGGTGACGGAGCAATTTTTACGTTTTTCACAACGCGCGCTACGTAAAGCGGATTGTCTTCTTTTGCCTCTACTTTAACGGAAATATAATCAGCTGCTTGCTCATCAGACGTTTGCACGTTTACTGACGGATACTTCACTTCACGACGTAAAATAGCAGCCACTTCATGTGCTACGCCTAACATACTTAAGCAGTCTGAACGGTTTGGTGTTAGCCCTAGTTCTAATACTTCATCGTTTAAGTTTAATGCATCTAGTGCATCCGCTCCTACTTCAGCATCGCTTGGGAACACGAAGATGCCTTCTTGATAATCTTTTGCCACAAGCTTGCTTTCAATGCCAAGCTCTTGAAGAGAACAAATCATACCGTTCGATTCTTCACCGCGAAGCTTAGCACGCTTGATTTTAAAGTTACCTGGAAGTACAGCTCCCACTTTTGCAACCGCTACTTTTTGACCTTGTGCCACGTTTGGTGCTCCGCACACGATTTGAACGATTTCTCCTCCGCCAAGATCTACTTGACAGCGGCTTAATTTATCAGCATTCGGATGCTGTTCACGTTCTACAACGTGACCAATTACCACTCCGCTGATGCCTTTATTTAAGTTTTCTACACCTTCAACTTCAATTCCACTTTTTGTGATTTTATCTGCTAACTCTTCTGCCGTTACGCCTGATAAGTCAACATACTCTTGTAACCAACGATAAGATACAAACATCGTAGCCCCTCCTTTATACTTGTTTAAATTGATCTAAGAAACGAACATCATTTGTATAGAAATGACGAATATCATCCACGCCGTGTTTTAACATAGCAATACGCTCTACACCGATTCCAAAAGCAAAACCACGATATTTAGTTGAATCGTACCCAGCCATTTCAAGGACATTTGGATGAACCATGCCAGCTCCTAAAATTTCAATCCAGCCTGTTTGTTTACATACATTACAGCCTTTACCTCCACATTTTGCACACGATACGTCTACTTCTACAGACGGCTCAGTGAATGGGAAGAAACTTGGACGAAGACGAATTTCACGGTCTGCACCGAACATCTTTTTCACAAATACTTCAAGCGTGCCTTTTAAATCGCTCATACGAATGTTTTCGTCTACTACAAGACCTTCAATTTGCATGAATTGATGAGAATGCGTAGCATCATCGTCATCGCGGCGGTACACTTTACCCGGGCAAATAATTTTAACAGGTCCTTTGCCTTCATTCTTGTTCATAACACGAGCTTGAACAGTTGATGTATGCGTGCGAAGAAGCGTTTCTTCCGTAATATAAAACGTATCTTGCATATCACGTGCTGGGTGACCTTTTGGCAAGTTCAGCGCTTCGAAATTATAGTAGTCCTGCTCTACTTCCGGTCCTTCTGCTACTTCATAGCCCATTCCTAAGAATAAATCTTCTACTTCTTCAACCACGCTTGTTAGCGGGTGATGCGTACCTGCTTTAACAGGGCGTCCTGGCAGCGTTACGTCGATTGTTTCTGAAGCAAGTTTACGCTCTACCTCCGCTGCTTCTAACGCCGTTTGTTTTTCTTCAATTTTAGATGCAATAGCTTCACGCACTTCATTTGCAAGTGCTCCCATTACAGGACGCTCTTCAGCTGAAAGTTTTCCCATACCGCGAAGCACTTCTGTGATAGGGCCTTTCTTTCCTAAATAAGCTACGCGTACGTCGTTTAATTCTTTTAAAGCACTTGCTGCTTCGACTTTTGCAATTGCTTCTTGTTGAAGTTCTTGTAAACGTTCTTTCATCACTTATTCCTCCTTTTAACGTAAAAAATGACAAATAAAAAAACCTCCTCCCAAAAAAGGGACGAGGATTAGTCGCGTTACCACCCTTGTTAACTATATACACAGACGTATACAGTTCACTTCATTCAAGTTAACGGAATCTCCGGAACACCTTTACATCTATGTAAGATGGTCTAAGTGTCAACTCAAGAGGTGAATTCACTTATTACATTTATAAAAATGCTTTCAGTCGCGGCATTTTCTCCCTGCATAAACGGAC
This sequence comes from Priestia sp. P5_B4, assembly GCF_056400385.1. Taxonomy (NCBI): domain Bacteria; kingdom Bacillati; phylum Bacillota; class Bacilli; order Caryophanales; family Bacillaceae; genus Priestia; species Priestia sp. P5_B4. The sequence goes on along the minus strand of NZ_JBFULJ010000008.1, from coordinate 6,950 downwards.
ATAAGCTACTGCTCTCTTTCATCGTTTTTTACATATGTAACTATTGTATTATTATAGTGAAAACACGTTCTCGATGCAACTACATTCCGCGCAAATAATAAAGTAAGATTCCAGAAGCGATGGCAACATTTAGCGACTCGCTCTTTCCATAGATGGGAATGTACAGATTCTGATCGGTTTGTTCCAGCACTTTCTCGCTTACGCCGTTTCCTTCATTTCCCACAATCAGCGCAAATTCGTTTGAAGGTTTTACGCATGAGTAGACCTTTCCATTTTGTAGAGATGTGCCGTAAACTGCTATTCCTCTTTCTTTTAACAGTGAAATCATTTCGAGTAAATCGCCTTTTACAATTGGAAGATGAAAAATAGCTCCTTGCGTTGAACGAACGACTTTTGGGTTGTACACATCCACGCTGCCCTCTCCAACGATAATAGCGTCCACTCCGGCAGCATCAGCGGTTCGAATAATCGTACCTAGGTTACCTGGATCTTGCACCGCATCTAAAAGCAATACTTTCTGTGCTGTATGAATGATTTCTGCATGCTTCGTTTGAAAACACACAGCGATAATTCCTTGAGGTGTTTCGGTGTCAGATAATAATTTGATTATTGCTTCGTTGACAACGGTTATTTCAATACCGTCTATGTTCCACTGTGCTGGCACTTCGATCAATTCGCGTATAATTAGTTCCTTTACGCAATCCTTATTTTTGATAGCTTCTTCGACTAAATGAAAGCCTTCTACCATAAAAAGGCCCTGCTTATCACGGTCTTTTTTATTATGCAGCTTTTTCCACGCTTTTACCTGCGGATTTTTAACTGAATCAATTTGTTTCACAAACATAACTCCTTTATCTATATAAAAATAAATAGTTCGATTACATTTTGCTCAATAATCATTAGATAAGTTTCACTTTATTGTACATAGAAATCGCAAAGAAAACAAAAACTATTGGTAACTTTACGATAGCTGAGGTGAAAATGATGGATCTTAATTTACGAAATGCTGTTATTGCAAACGTTTCAGGAAACTCAAAAGAAGAGCTTGAAGCTACAATTTCTGACGCTATTCAAAGCGGCGAGGAAAAAATGCTCCCTGGACTTGGTGTTTTATTTGAGGTGCTTTGGGAAAAGTCTCCAGAATCAGAAAAAGAAGAAATTCTGACAACGCTTGAAAACGGTTTAAAATAAATAGCCTTGTCCTATGTACAGCAAAAAGCTCATTCTCCTAGGAGAATGAGCTTTTTTTAATTATACGTAATTGCGTTTACCGTATTTCGGTCTAAGCGTTTAATTACTTCCGCAATTAATTTAACTGCATTTTCATAATCATCACGATGAAGCATCGCTGCATGAGAATGGATATAACGAGTTGCGATCGTAATTGAAAGTGCTGGCACCCCGTTAGCTGAAATATGGATAGAACCTGAGTCCGTACCGCCTCCAGCGATTGCATCAAATTGATATGGAATATTTAATTCATCTGCCACATCTACCACTGTATCTCGAAGTCCTTTATGAGAAACCATGGAAGCATCATATAAAATGATTTGCGGACCCTCTCCCATTTTAGAAGATGCTTCTTTATCAGAAACACCAGGTGTATCTCCAGCGATGCCGACATCAACAGCAAATGCAATATCCGGTTCAATAAAGTTAGCGGATGTTTTTGCACCTCGAAGTCCAACTTCTTCTTGCACCGTTCCTACACCATACACAACATTTTCATGTGTTTCATTTTTTAAAGCTTTTAATACATCGATAGCGATTGCACAGCCGATACGGTTATCCCAGGCTTTCGCTAGCAGCATCTTTTCGTTGTTCATAACCGTAAATTCGAAATAAGGCACAACCTGATCACCAGGTTTCACTCCCCACTCCGCTACTTCTTCTCTGCTAGAGGCACCAATATCGATGAACATATCTTTAATGTCAACTGGCTTTTTACGCACTTCTGGAGGCAGGATATGAGGAGGCTTTGAGCCAATAATCCCCGTTACCTCTCCTTTAGATGTAACGATGGTTACGCGTTGAGCAAGCATCACTTGAGACCACCATCCGCCTACCGTTTGAAAACGAATAAAGCCGCGTTCATCAATTTGAGTCACCATAAAGCCTACTTCATCTAAGTGACCGGCTACCATAATTTTAGGCCCTTGTTCGTTGCCCACTTTTTTTGCAATCAAACTGCCTAGCCCATCCGTCGTTACTTCATCTGCATAAGGTGCAATATATTTCTTCATAACCTCACGCGGTTCACGCTCATTGCCAGGAATTCCTTTTGCATCTGTTAGTGCTTTAAGCATCGTCAATGTTTCATCTAACTTTGTCATATGGATTACCCCTTTCATATGTATACCTCTATTATAGCTAAAAAGAGGTTGAAGTAAAATTTCCCATCCCTTTATTTCTAGTATCCTTGTTCTTGGCGTTTAAAATTCACTTCATTTTTTGAGATGTACGCCTTTTCAATATGTTCAGCGGAAAAACCAAACATATCGCCAAGCGTCATGTAAGATACAAACATGTCCACATAGTTTTCTTTCGACTGATCCTGTTCGAAAGCAGCAACTTGTGCAAATACCTGTAAAAATTGTGCTGTTTTTGAATCACTTGCTTTTGCATCTGGTAACTCAGTTAAATCATCGTATCCTTTTTCAATCCCTAAAGAAAGGATAAAATGTACACCGTCCACAAATTCTTCTAAAATAACAGCGTCTTCAGCCGGAGGTTTGACGCTCCAAAATTTGAAGCAGCGCGTTTCGTTTGCCAGCTCTCCCATTTCGACAAGCAGTGCTAAAAGCTTTCTCGGAATCAAATCTTCCTTATGAAGCTCATGCTTATCCTCTATATGCTGATCCAGCTGGCGCTGCATGGTAAATAGCTGTTGTAAATTCAATGTAATCACTCCTGTAATTATGTATATCTTCTTCTTTTTCAACCAATAAAGAAATTATATCAAAAATCATGAAACTTTTTAGAAACTCGAACGTAAAGTAAGAAAACTGTGCCTTGTAAAGGAGGGAGCGTTATGTTTGTTATTGTTATCGTTCGCGTGTTCATTTTCGCGCTTGTTGCTTACACACTATTAAAGCTGGTTCAGCATTTTCGCAGTCCAAAGCGGAAGCTTGTAGCAGCTCAGGAACATCAGCAATTTTTTGTGGTTGACGAAAAAACGAATATCCGCAAAAATTTTCTACTAACGTATAAAGGTATTTTATTTGAAGGAGAAAAATACAGCAATCCCAATGAACCAGAATCTTTGTCAATTACAATGGTGTTAACAGATCCATCTCGATTACATGAACTGCAAAAGCAAGATTTCAAGCTGCTGGAAAGCCACGTACACGACATGTATCCAAATGCTCCTATTCGCTGGAAAAGCCCCGTTCGAGAATTTTTACACTGAGCACAACATCATTTGTGCTCAGCTGATAACAAAAAAGAAAAGTAAATCAAGAGCAGCAAGAATAGGAAAACCTACTGTAAACGATGTGTGCTTCGTTTTATGACGATAGCAATACATACCAATTAGTCCTCCAAGAGCTCCTCCGATAGCAGCTACCGTCCACAGTGTGCTTTCGGCAATTCTCCACTCATGTCTTTTCGCTTTTTGTTTATCTCTATACATCATTCCTACCCCTACTATATTAATAACAATAAAATAGGTAAGCAGCAGTTCATTCATGATATGTCCTCCGATAGCAAAAAAGCCTCATCATCTAAAGATGACGAGACTTTATATTCATTACTTATCTAAGCCTTTTTTAGCAGCAGTTGCTAATTCAGCAAATGCTTTTTCATCAGCTACAGCTAAGTCAGCAAGCATTTTGCGGTTAACTTCAATACCTGCTAATTTTAAACCGTGCATTAAACGGCTGTAAGAAAGACCGTTCATACGAGCAGCTGCATTAATACGTGTGATCCATAATTTACGGAAGTCACGTTTTTTCTGACGACGGTCACGATAAGCATACATGTGAGATTTCATAACTTGCTGATTAGCAACTTTATATAATCTATGCTTCGAACCGAAGAAACCTTTAGCTAATTTTAAAACTTTTTTACGACGTTTGCGTGTTACTGTACCGCCTTTTACGCGTGGCATAATTGTTTACCTCCTGTATTGTTTCTATCTCAACCCAAATTACTTAATGTTATCTAATAAGTGACGGATACGTTTGAAGTCACCTTTGCTTACTAAAGAACCTTTACGTAATTTACGCTTTTGTTTTGTAGATTTGTTAGCGAATAAATGGCTTGTGTAAGCACGAGCACGTTTTAATTTACCGCTTCCAGTCTTTTTGAAACGCTTTGCAGCGCCACGATGTGTTTTCATTTTTGGCATGGGGTGTTCCTCCTCGTTCTATTACTTTTCGTTTTTAGGTGCCAAGACTAAGAACATGCTGCGGCCTTCCATTTTAGGAGCCGATTCAACTGAACTTACATCTTCGCAAGCTTGTGAAAAACGTTCAAGTACTTTTTGGCCAATCCCTTTATGAGTAATGGCACGACCTTTAAAGCGAATAGACGCTTTCACTTTGTCACCTTTTTCAAGGAACTTGCGTGCGTTACGAAGTTTAGTGTTAAAATCATGTTCATCAATTGTTGGACTTAAACGAACTTCTTTTAAGTTTACAACTTTTTGGTTTTTACGAGCTTCTCTTTCTTTACGTTGTTGCTCATAGCGGAATTTACCGTAGTCCATAATACGACATACCGGCGGTTTCGCATTTGCAGCAACCATTACTAAGTCAAGATTTACTCGTGAAGCAATTTCTAATGCTTCATTTTTTGATTTAATTCCTAATTGTTCACCGTTTTGATCAATTAGACGAACTTCGCGAGCTCGAATGCCCTCGTTTACCATCATGTCCTTGCTAATAAGTAGCCACCTCCAAGGTTTAATGAGCGAATACGCTTGCTTAGACCGATTATTAACTCACACAAAAAAGTGTGAGTACATACTGCACCCACACTTCTATCGTTTTAATTAAGATACGATGTACCTGCTAACTGCTTTATGCGTCACTCAGGTGAGAAGCGGGTGCTTCTTCTTCTGTATAAACAAGTATTCAATTACTTAAGCTATTATAGTATCAACAAAGACAAAAGTCAATGATTTCGTTCTTTTTTCACAACAAAAATTATTGTATCAAAGGAAAAACATTTATGCAACAGTTTTTTATAAATGTTAGATAAAAAAGCAGAGAATTTCAATTCTCTGCTTTTTTCATTAGCGAGATGCTTCTGCTTTTACATTTTGTAAAAAGGCTTGGAAGTCCACTGTTTCTGAATTCTGCTCACCGTATTTACGTACGTTTACTGCTTTATCTTCTACTTCTTTATCCCCTACAACAAGCATATAAGGAATTTTTTGCATTTGAGCCTCACGGATTTTATAACCGATTTTCTCATCGCGAGAATCAAGTTCCACACGAATACCCGCCAGCTGCAGCTGTTCTTGCACTTCTTTTGCATACTCAAGGTGAACGGTAGGTGATACCGGAATCACTTGAACTTGTACAGGTGCTAACCACGTTGGGAAAGCTCCTTTGTATTCTTCGATTAAGAAAGCTACAAAACGTTCCATTGTTGACACCACGCCGCGGTGAATAACAACCGGTCGATGTTGTTTTCCGTCTTCTCCTACATACGTTAAATCAAATCGTTCAGGAAGTAAGAAATCCAATTGAACCGTAGATAGCGTCTCTTCTTTACCAAGAGCTGTTTTAACTTGAACGTCTAGTTTTGGACCGTAGAATGCGGCTTCGCCTTCAGCTTCATAATAATCAAGGTCAAGCTCATCCATTGCGTCYTTTAACATGCTTTGTGCTTTTTCCCACATTGCATCATCATCAAAGTATTTTTCTGTATCTGCAGGGTCACGGTAAGATAGACGGAATGAATAATTTTCAAATCCAAAATCTTTATAAACCGCTTCAACTAAGCGAACTACACGAATAAATTCTTCTTTGATTTGGTCGGGACGTACGAAGATATGCGCATCATTTAGCGTCATGCCTCGAACACGCTGAAGTCCTGATAATGCTCCTGACATTTCGTAGCGGTGCATCGTTCCAAGCTCAGCAATACGGATTGGAAGCTCACGATAGCTGTGAATACCTTGTTTGTAAACCATCATGTGATGAGGACAGTTCATCGGACGAAGAACCAGGTCTTCGTTATCCATTTCCATTGCAGGGAACATGTCATCTTGGTAGTGCTCCCAGTGACCAGACGTTTTGTAAAGTTCTACACTTCCGAGCACTGGAGTGTAAACGTGCTGATAACCAAGGCTTACTTCTTTATCTACGATATAACGCTCGATAATACGGCGGATCGTCGCACCTTTTGGAAGCCATAAAGGCAGACCTTGTCCTACTTTTTGAGAATTTGTAAATAAGTTTAGCTCTTTACCAAGTTTACGGTGATCACGTTCTTTTGCTTCTTCAAGAAGACGAAGATGCTCGTCTAAATCTGCTTTTGTAAAGAATGCTGTACCGTAAATACGCTGCAGCATTTGATTATCGCTGTCTCCGCGCCAATAAGCACCCGCCACGCTTAATAGTTTAAATTCTTTAATTTTGCCTGTTGACGGCACGTGCACGCCTCTGCAAAGGTCAAAGAATTCGCCTTGTTGGTAAATCGTAACCTTTTCACCTGCTGGAATCGCATCGATCAATTCAAGCTTCAGTTCATCGCCAACTTCTTTAAAAAGTTGAATGGCTTCTTCACGAGAAACTTCTTTTCGTTCAATTTCAATATTTGAATTAACGATTTTTTTCATTTCTTTTTCAATTTTACCTAAATCTTCAGGAGTAATTGATTCTTCCATATCGATGTCATAGTAAAAACCGTTTTCGATAACCGGCCCTACACCTAGCTGTACTTTTGTATCTTTGTATAAACGTTTGATTGCTTGAGCCATTAAATGCGCTGTACTGTGA
>NZ_JBFULJ010000007.1:0-44559 GCF_056400385.1 Priestia sp. P5_B4 | reverse complement strand
GCTTTACTYAGCRAACTGTTATCTAGTTTTGAGAGAGCAATCTCTTGTCTGGTGGCGATAGCGAAGAGGTCACACCCGTTCCCATACCGAACACGGAAGTTAAGCTCTTTAGCGCCAATGGTAGTTGGGACTTTGTCCCTGTGAGAGTAGGACGTTGCCAGGCAATAAATAAGRMCCCTTATKARCCTCTGTAAAAGAGCATAGGGGTTTTTTATTTGRAAYATTCTATYATAAGYAATGAAAAYAACGCTKTTTRTAGCGCTTATATAGATTTTTTTGGAGGATTAGCTCAGCTGGGAGAGCACCTGCCTTACAAGCAGGGGGTCGGCGGTTCGATCCCGTCATCCTCCACCACCGTGCCGGTGTAGCTCAACTGGTAGAGCAACTGACTTGTAATCAGTAGGTTGGGGGTTCAAGTCCTCTTGCCGGCACCATTTATATCGGAGGGGTAGCGAAGTGGCTAAACGCGGCGGACTGTAAATCCGCTCCTTCGGGTTCGGCAGTTCGAATCTGCCCCCCTCCACCATYTTTATTGGGCTATCGCCAAGCGGTAAGGCAACGGATTTTGATTCCGTCATGCGTTGGTTCGAATCCAGCTAGCCCAGCCATARAGAGCCATTAGCTCAGTTGGTAGAGCATCTGACTTTTAATCAGAGGGTCGAAGGTTCGAGTCCTTCATGGCTCATTTTAATAAGCGGAAGTAGTTCAGTGGYAGAACACCACCTTGCCAAGGTGGGGGTCGCGAGTTCGAACCTCGTCTTCCGCTCCATTTCTATATAAAAAAGATATTGGGGCCTTAGCTCAGCTGGGAGAGCGCCTGCCTTGCACGCAGGAGGTCAGCGGTTCGATCCCGCTAGGCTCCACCATACATATAAACGTACAACCTTTAAGCAAATTGCTTAAAGGTTTTTTTGTGTAGTTTTTACAAATTAGAATTGTATATATATTCAACAAAGTGTCGAGTTGAGCCATCGCTCATTTAGCCGTTACAATAGGAGAGTAGCAACATTTGTGATGGGGGGACATATTATGAATAAGCTTTCAATTATTGGAGTACCAATGGATTTAGGTCAAACTCGCCGAGGGGTGGATATGGGGCCAAGTGCGATACGATATGCAGGTGTTATTGAACGCATCGAGAATATTGGATATAGTGTAGAAGATAAAGGGAATATTGAAATTGCCTTAGCTGAACGAGTACATAGTGATGAAAATACAAACTTAAAGAATTTAAAAGCTGTAGCAGATGCTAGCGAGAGGCTTGCTCAGACCGTAAGTGAGGTTATTACAAATAAAAGGTTTCCTTTAGTGCTAGGGGGAGATCACAGCATCGCTATCGGAACACTAGCAGGAGTAAGTCGTCATTATAAAAACTTGGGCGTGATTTGGTATGATGCACACGGAGATTTGAATACAGCAGATACGTCTCCTTCAGGAAATATTCACGGTATGCCATTGGCGGCAAGTATAGGTATAGGAGACGACGCATTGACTCGAATTGGTGGTTATACACCTAAAGTCAAGCCTGAAAATATTGTGATTATCGGAGCACGTTCTTTAGATGAAGGAGAAAAAGAGTTAATAAAGGAAAAAGGGATTAAAGTGTATACGATGCATGAGATAGATCGAATGGGTATGACAAAAGTAATGGAAGAAACAATTTTATATTTGCGTGATAAAACAGATGGCGTTCATCTATCACTCGATTTAGATGGATTGGATCCACATGATGCACCTGGAGTAGGAACGCCGGTCATCGGTGGAATAAGCTACAGAGAAAGTCATTTAGCTATGGAGATGTTAGCAGAATCTCAGCTAATCACTTCTGCTGAGTTTGTGGAAGTGAATCCTATTTTAGATGAACGGAATAAAACAGCTACCGTAGCTGTTGCATTAATGGGCTCACTTTTAGGAGAGAAATTAGTATAAAACATTAGTACCTACTAAAAGGTACATAAAATATATATGAAGATAAAAAAAAGAAGCTCTTAGTTCGGATTCGAGAGCTTCTTTATATAGAGAAAAACTTTTCATATTCATTTAATAAACCATCTAGCTCTGAACTGACTCTCACTACTGTTAGTGATGATAAAGGGTTTTCTGCTGCAAGAGTGACCATGTTATTTCTGCATTCTTCAATTTGATTCAAAAGGTTCTCTTTTGTATGAGTCAAGCTTTCCACTCCTCTTCTTTTCATCTATACTAATTACATAACCTACGTACGATCTTTTTAAACGTATTTGACAAATTTTTGTTAAAATAATTAAGCATAAGTGAAACTTTATGATAAAGTACACGTATATATACTATCCCGCAATGGGCGGAGGTAACCGTTACATGGATTTATTATTAAAAAGAAAAATAAAAAAAGTAAAAAAAGGTGACCAGGATGCGTTTGCTGACATAGTAGAATATCACAAGGATAAACTTTTTCATCTATGTTATCGAATGTTAGGAAACCGGGAAGAAGCCCAAGACGCTGCCCAAGAAGCGTTTATTCGAGCCTATGTAAATATTCATAGCTATGACACGAGTAAAAAGTTTTCCACCTGGTTATATCGAATTGCTACAAATCTTTGTATTGATCGAATTCGTAAAAAAAAGCCAGACTATTATTTAGATGCAGAAGTAGCCGGGACCGACGGGTTAAATATGTACTCTCAAATAGCTGCCGATCAGGCCTTACCAGAGGAAGAACTAGAGCAAGTAGAATTGCAAGAATTCATTCAGTCGGAAATATTAAAGCTACCTGAGAAATATCGAACTGTCATTGTCCTAAAATATATAGATGAGCTGTCGTTAAAAGAAATCAGCGATATTTTAGACCTGCCTCTTGGTACGGTAAAGACTAGAATTCACAGAGGACGTGAAGCTTTAAGAAATCGACTTCGCCACTTGTAAGGAGTGAACTAAGAATGAAATGTCCAAAAATGTATGTAAATCTCATTCATGAGCATTTAGATGGAGATATTACAAAAGAAAATGAACTGTTATTAAAAGAGCATTTGCATCAATGCAAAGGTTGTCAGCAGCATATGCATCAGTTAAAAAGAACCATTGCATTTGTGCAAAGCACTTCTCATATAGAATTACCTATGAACTTTACAGCAGGTGTTATGGCTGGGTTACCACGTGAGAAGAATCGAATTCGAATGAATAGATGGTTTACAAACCACCCGATTCTTAGTGCAGCTGCTGTATTTGTGCTGTTAATGTCAGGCACCGTGTTTTCAGCTTGGGAAACGGATGAAGACTTTTCTGTTTCAAAGCAGCCGAACTTGGTCATTCACGATAAAACAGTCGTTGTACCAAAAGGTGAGACCGTCAAAGGTGATATTACTGTGAGAAATGGCGATATTAAAATTGAAGGAAAAGTAGATGGAAACGTTACTGTTATACATGGTGATAAGTATCTAGCTTCTGCAGGAGAAGTGACAGGCAATATTGAAGAATTAGACAAGATTTTTGACTGGGTATGGTATAACGTTAAAACTCATGCCAAACAAGCTGTTGACTTTTAATAGTTGAAACATAAAACCGTCCGCTTATCTTGTTAGAGAGGAACAGTGGACGGTTTTATTTATATAAAAAGAAGGCTACATTATATAGGAACAAGGATTTAAAAATAAGATGTAATTTACAGTGTAATTTTGTTTTATGGTATAATAAAACGGTTATGTTATCTTTATTACATATATAGAGGAAGTGAGAAGATGCCTATTGGAGACCTGCCAATCCTCTCATATTTAGGAAAAATTGTTGATGTTCTCCTGGTATGGTTCGTCATATATAAATTAATTATGGTCATAAGAGGTACAAAAGCAGTACAGCTTTTAAAAGGAATTACGGTGATTTTAGTTGTTCGCTTTATAAGTAACTTCCTTGGACTAAATACGCTGCAATGGTTAATGGACCAAGCGTTAACGTATGGGTTTTTAGCTATCATTATTATCTTCCAGCCAGAGCTGCGCCGAGCGCTTGAACAGCTTGGGAGAGGACGTTTGTTTTCACGCAGTAATTTGCCTGAAGAAGACGAACGTACCGTTACGATTGAGGCGATTATAAAAGCAACGCATTATATGGCTAAAAGACGCATAGGTGCATTGATCTCAATCGAAAGAGAGACGGGTATGGGTGATTATATTGAAACAGGTATACCGCTCAACTCTAATATTTCTTCTGAATTATTAATCAACTTATTTATACCAAATACACCACTTCATGATGGAGCGGTTATTTTACAGCGGGATCAAGTAGCCGCTGCAGCATGTTACTTACCTTTATCTGAAAGTCCTTTTATTTCAAAAGAATTAGGTACTCGCCATCGTGCTGCTGTAGGAATAAGTGAAGTAACAGATAGTGTGACTGTCATTGTATCTGAAGAAACTGGAGGCATTTCCGTTACCAAAAATGGTGAATTGTATCGTGAATTGACAATTGATACATTGAGAGAAATGCTAGAAAAAGAATTAGTCACAACTTCTAAAGCAACTTCTTCCACTCGTTGGCAATGGAGGTTGAAGAAGAATGGATAAATTGATGAATCGATCGTGGGTTATGAAAATTATCGCGTTGCTGTTAGCCTTCATGTTATATTTATCTGTTAATTTAGATGATGGTGCCAGTTCATCAAATAAGATTCTGAACCGAAGCAGTTCTGCCAACACTGGAGTAGAAACATTAACAGATGTTCCGGTTCAAGTATCCTATAATGAGAAGAACAGAATTGTAAGAGGTGTTCCGGATACGGTGATTATGACACTGGAAGGTCCTAAAAATATTTTGGCTCAAACAAAGCTACAAAAAGATTATCAAGCTTATATTGACCTTGATAATTTAAGCTTAGGGCAGCATAGAGTCAAGGTTCAGTATCGAAATATCTCTGATAATTTAAACGTAGTGGTTAAGCCTGATATTGTAAACGTAACAATTGAAGAACGCGATTCAAAACAGTTTTCAGTAGAGGCAAGCTATGATAAAAACAAGGTCAAGAATGGATATGAAGCAGGGGAAGCAACTGTTAGTCCAAGAGCCGTCACGGTAACGGGCGCATCAAGTCAATTGGAACAAGTTGCTTATGTGAAAGCTATTATTGATTTAGATAATGCTTCAAAAACAGTGACGAAACAAGCAACTGTTGTCGCACTAGACAAGAATTTAAATAAATTGAACGTAACAGTTCAACCAGAAACGGTCAATGTAACAATCCCAGTGAGAAATATTAGTAAAAAAGTGCCGATCGATGTGGTTCAAGAAGGCACGCCAGGCGACGGTGTCAACATTACGAAGCTAGAGCCTAAAACAGATACAGTAAAAATTATCGGTCCATCTGATTCTTTAGAAAAAATCGATAAAATTGATAATATTCCAGTCGATGTTACCGGTATTACGAAATCTAAAGATATTAAGGTGAACGTCCCTGTTCCAGACGGAATAGATAGTGTAAGTCCTAAACAAATTACCGTTCATGTGGAAGTAGACAAACAAGGTGATGAGAAAGACGCAGAAGAAACGGATGCAAGTGCAGCTGAGACTAAGTCATTTAAGAATTTACCGGTTTCTTTAACTGGTCAATCCTCAAAGTACACGTATGAACTGCTTTCTCCTACTTCAGTAGATGCGGATGTAAAAGGACCAAAATCTGATTTAGATAAGTTGACGAAAAGCGGCATTAGCTTGTCAGCGAATGTAGGGAATTTATCTGCCGGGGAGCACACGGTTCCTATTATGATAAATAGTCCCGACTCCGTTACATCAGCTCTATCGACTAAACAGGCAAAAGTTCGTGTAACAGCGAAAAAACAATCAGGGACAAATGATGAGCAAACAGATAAAGAAACAAGTGGAAGTACGAGCGATAAAGAAACAAAGCCAGACACGGGAACTGGATCAGGAACAAATCCTGGGACGGGAAATTCAGGTGATTCAGCTGATAAACCAAGCGAAGAGACTGATACACCTGAAGACAATACAGATACACCAACAGATAGTACAGAAACTGGTGACGACAGTAGTAATAATCAAAGTGATGAAAATTCTACACCCGTAGATGGACAGACAGATAATACATCAGGAAACTAAATGTTTTGACATGAAGGAGAGAAAATTAATGGGTAAGTATTTTGGAACAGACGGAGTACGAGGAGTTGCCAATAGTGAATTAACTCCTGAGCTTGCTTTTAAAATTGGACGCTTAGGTGGTTACGTTCTAACAAAAGATTCAGAGCGACCAAAAGTATTAATCGGACGCGATACACGCGTTTCTGGTCATATGTTAGAAGGAGCGCTTGTTGCAGGATTGCTTTCAATTGGAGCAGAAGTTATGCGACTAGGTGTTATTTCAACTCCAGGGGTAGCGTATTTAACAAAAGCACTTGGCGCACAAGCAGGAGTCATGATCTCTGCTTCGCACAACCCAGTTCAAGATAACGGAATTAAATTCTTTGGTCCAGATGGATTTAAACTTTCAGATGCCCAAGAGAATGAAATTGAAGCGTTAATGGATAGTGACACAGATCAATTACCAAGACCCGTTGGGGGAGACTTAGGTCAGGTAAATGACTACTTCGAAGGTGGACAAAAATATCTGCAATACTTAAAACAAACGGTTGATGAAGACTTCTCAGGTATTCATGTGGCATTAGACTGTGCGCACGGGGCAACGTCATCTTTAGCAGCACATTTATTTGCAGATCTAGATGCAGATATCTCTACAATGGGGGCATCTCCAAACGGATTAAACATCAATGACGGTGTAGGATCTACACATCCGGAAGCATTAAGTGCCTTCTTAAAAGAAAAAGGAGCGGATGTTGGGTTAGCATTTGATGGAGACGGAGATCGTTTAATCGCAATCGATGAAAAAGGCGAGATTGTAGATGGTGATCAAATCATGTTCATTTGTGCAAAATACTTGTATGAACAAGGGCGTTTAAAGAAAAACACGCTTGTTTCTACCGTTATGAGTAACTTAGGTTTCTATAAAGCACTAGAAGCTAGCGGGATTGAAAGTGCACAAACTGGTGTAGGCGACCGTTATGTAGTGGAAGAAATGAAAGCTAATCAATATAACCTAGGTGGAGAACAGTCAGGTCATATTATTTTCTTAGATTACAACACAACAGGTGACGGTATGCTTTCAGCTATTCAGCTTGTAAATATTATGCAAGCAACGAAAAAGCCTTTATCAGAATTAGCAGCCGAAATGAAGAAATATCCTCAGCTTCTTGTAAATGTAAAAGTAACAGATAAGCATCATGTTACAGATAACGAGAAGGTAAAAGTGGTTATTGAAGAAGTGGAAAAAGAAATGAACGGTAATGGCCGAGTACTTGTACGCCCTTCAGGAACAGAGCCGTTAGTACGTGTGATGGTTGAAGCACAAACACAAGAAGAATGTGAAACTTATGTAACGCGTATCGTAGAAGTAGTAAAAGAAGAAATGGGCTTAGAGTAATTCATTAATTATATGCATAAGCGGTGACGTTTCAAGCCGTTTATGCATATTTTTATATTGTTGAGAAAAATTCTTGGAAATTATCTGATGCTAAAGGCTGTTTTTACAGATAGTAAAGAAGATAATTGACGTTTTCTCACTTCTTATTGTAATATTAAATCTGTTCGTCTCTTAATTTATGTAAAGGAGTGAACAATCTAGTTTAAAAGTGAATACAAAGCGCCTGAACTAAGTAAAGGGACGGAAACGACTTAGTTGACGAGGAGGAGGTTTATCGAAGTATCGGCGGATGCCTCCCGGTTGTTGATTATCACGGCCGAAAACTTGATGTGAAAAACAATGAGGTGACTTATTGGACAAAAGCATTGAGATGATAATCATTGATGATGAAAAGAGACTCTCTTTTCATACATGAAGGAGGATTTTATCTATGTGCGGAATTGTAGGATATATTGGAACAGAAGATTCGAAAGAAATTTTATTACGTGGTCTTGAAAAGTTAGAATATCGTGGCTATGACTCAGCGGGTATTGCAGTTGTTAACAATGAAGGCGTACACGTATTCAAAGAAAAAGGCCGTATTGCAGAATTGCGTCAGGCAGTAGATAACAGTGTTGTAGCACCAGCAGGTATCGGTCATACGCGTTGGGCGACTCATGGTGTACCAAGCCAAGAAAATGCTCATCCGCATCAAAGTACATCTGGACGCTTCACACTTGTGCATAACGGTGTAATTGAAAACTATGCTATTTTGAAACGTGAATATTTACAAGATGTAACGTTCAAAAGCGAAACGGATACAGAAGTAATTGTTCAGTTAATTGAAAAAATCGCAGCAGAAGGCTTAGATGTAGAAGAAGCGTTCCGTAAGACAGTGAGCTTGCTTCACGGTTCTTATGCACTAGCTCTTGTTGATAACGAAGATAAAAATACAATCTACGTAGCTAAAAATAAAAGCCCGCTTCTTGTAGGTGTTGGCAAAGGATTTAACGTTGTAGCGAGCGATGCTATGGCAATGCTTCAAGTAACAGATCAGTACGTAGAATTAATGGATAAAGAAACAGTAATTGTTACAAAAGAAGGCGTAACAATTAAAACGCTTGATGGTGAAGTGGTAGAAAGAGCACCTTATACAGCAGAGCTTGATGCAAGTGATATTGAAAAAGGTACGTACCCTCACTATATGTTAAAAGAAATTGATGAGCAGCCTTTAGTTGTTCGTAAAATCATTCAAGAGTATCAAAATGAGAACAATGAACTGCACATTGATGCAGACATTTTAGGAGCAATGGATGAAGCAGACCGCATCTATATCGTAGCATGTGGAACAAGCTATCATGCAGGCCTAGTAGGTAAACAATTCATTGAAACGTGGGCGAAGGTTCCAGTAGAAGTGCACGTAGCAAGTGAATTCTCTTATAACATGCCGCTTTTATCTGAAAAGCCATTGTTTATCTTTATTTCTCAAAGTGGAGAAACAGCTGACAGCCGTGCAGTATTAGTTCAAATTAAAGAACTAGGTTACAAAGCGTTAACAATCACAAACGTTCCGGGATCAACATTATCTCGTGAATCTGATTATACGTTATTACTTCATGCAGGTCCGGAAATTGCTGTAGCATCAACAAAAGCTTATACAGCTCAATTAGCAGTGCTATCAATTCTAGCGGCTGTAACAGCAAAAACACGCGGCATTGAATTAGAATTTGATTTAGTTCAAGAGTTAGCAATCGTAGCAAACACAATGGAAGTACTTTGCGACGACAAAGAAGAAATGGAAAGCATTGCTCTTCAATTCTTAGCAACAACTCGCAACGCATTCTTTATTGGACGTTCTGTCGATTATTATGTAGGTTTAGAAGGCGCGTTAAAACTAAAAGAAATCTCTTACATCCAAGCAGAAGGGTTTGCTGGAGGAGAGCTTAAGCACGGAACAATCGCTTTAATTGAAAACAATACGCCAATTATTGCATTAGCAACACAAGAGCATGTAAACTTAAGCATCCGTGGTAACGTAAAAGAAGTAGTAGCACGTGGAGCTAATCCTTGTATCATTTCAATGAAAGGATTAGAAACAGAAGAAGATCGCTACGTGATTCCGAAAGTTCACGAAACACTTTCACCACTAGCAGCGGTTATTCCTTTACAATTAATCTCTTACTACGCTGCATTGCACCGCGATTGCGATGTAGATAAACCACGTAACTTAGCAAAATCAGTTACTGTAGAATAATAAGGTTCTAGACACCCTTCTATTATAGAAGGGTGTTTTTGTATATAATTCTCATTGAACTAAAAAATATATTTGCTTGCTCAATTTATTTTATATAATAGAGTAGGTAAATGAACGAAACTCACTTATAAAAAAGGAAGTGAAAAGTATTAGTGGAGTAGCTCAAAGTATAAAGTACGTGTTGCGAGGCATTTTTTTTGTCTTGTATTTTCCCTTTTATTTTGTATTTCAAATTTTGTGTAAGCTATGGATATATTTTATCGCTAAGCCCCTCATATGGATAGGAACAAGAATTATTCAACCTGTCATTGATTTCATTTGGAGATACATTATACGTTTCTTGTTCGTTTATCCTATTTCTTGGCTATGGAGTGTCCTCATCTATCCTTTTATTCTCTTCGTTTGGAAACGATGTTTTTTGCCTATAACTAGATTTATATGGAAGTACGTTTTATACCCTGTGTTGTATCTAGTTTGTTACCCTTGTTATCTTTTCTGGAAATATGTTGTGCTGCCATTTTATAATGAAATTGTTATCCCTGTGGTTTCATTTTGTCAGCGTATATTTCTCTGTTTCTGGAAAGGAGTTAAGTGGATCGTAATTCATATGATCTACTATCCTTTACGGTGGATTTGGATGAGATGTATATACAAACCGCTTAAAAATGTATATACAAAAATCATTCAGCCGGTTATCAAATGGTTTTCTCATTTATTTAGTTAATGAAATATACCAAAAGATTGCTTGTCTTTTTTAGGTATTAAACTCGAAAGATAAGAGGGAATTGATGTATAATAAAGACGGATATATCATTGCCTATTTATTTTATTAGATTCAATTTTGAAAGAGAGTGAAACAATATGGGCCGTAAGTGGAACAATATTAAAGAAAAGAAAGCGTCAAAAGATGCTAATACAAGTCGTATATATGCCAAGTTTGGCCGTGAGATTTATGTGGCTGCGAAACAAGGCGAGCCAGATCCAGAATCAAACCAAGCGTTAAAAGTTGTATTAGAACGCGCGAAAACATACAATGTGCCAAAAGCAATTATTGACCGTGCGATTGAAAAAGCAAAAGGCGGATCAGAAGAAAATTACGATAATCTTCGTTACGAAGGTTTTGGACCAAATGGCTCAATGGTTATCGTAGATGCTCTTACGAATAACGTAAACAGAACAGCTTCAGACGTGCGTGCTGCTTTTGGTAAAAACGGCGGTAATATGGGAGTAAGCGGATCAGTAGCGTACATGTTTGATCCAACAGCTGTTATTGGGGTAGAAGGTAAGGATGAAGAAGAGACGCTAGAACTGTTAATGGAAGCAGATGTAGACGTGCGTGACATTTTAGAAGAAGAAGATTCTGTAATTGTTTATGCTGATCCGGATCAATTCCATGCGGTACAAAAAGCGTTCAACGATGCTGGTATTACGGAATTTACAGTAGCTGAGCAAACGATGCTTGCTCAAAATGATGTAACTCTTCCTGAAGATGCACAAGCTCAGTTTGAAAAAATGATTGATGCATTAGAGGACCTAGAAGATGTGCAGCAAGTATATCACAACGTTGATTTAGGATAATAGTGAAAGAGGCGGACCTATCAAAGAGGTCTGTCTTTTTTTATAGGCCGTGTGAAAAGCATCTATTGACCCTTTCCCTTCTTTTGGAATATGGTAAGATAATGAATTAAGAATAGAAAATAGTAGAATTTTATAAGAGATAAATGGAGGGAAAGCAGTTGAAAAAATTAATGGTGGGGATGGCGTTAACAGCTACACTTGCAACGGCTGTAACGCCTGGCTTTGGCTCAATCGGAGGAAATCAAGAAAAGGCATATGCAGCGACAGTTACATATAAAGTAACGGCAAGCAAGCTAAATGTGAGAAGCGGAGCGGGAACGACTTACGGGATTATCGGCAGCGTAGTGAAAGATCAAACGCTATCTGTGGTGAGYAAAAGCGGAAGCTGGTACAAAATCAACTATAACGGCCGCACGGGCTATGTAAGCAGCGATTATGTACAAGCATCAGGAACAGCAACGCCGCCAGCAGAAAGCACAACGTACACAGTAACGGCAAGCACGCTGAATGTAAGAAGCGGAGCAGGTACCAATTATGCATCCATAGGAAGTGTGACAAAAGGCCAGAAGCTGTCTGTGGTGAGCAAAAGCGGAAGCTGGTACAAAATYAACTATAACGGCCGCACRGGCTATGTAAGCAGTGACTATGTACAGGCTTCAGCTACAGCGTCTCCAAAACTCGTAGTCGATTCTTTTAAAACGTTAGGTAACGCTCAGCAAGTCATCTTGGTTACAGCAGATAACTACGATACGAAGTCTGCTAAAATTCAAACGTTTGAAAAAGTTGATGGGAAATGGAAGCAAGTTTTAACTGCGAACGGTGTACTTGGACAAAAAGGATTCGCTTTATCGAAAAAAGAAGGAGATATGGAATCTCCGACAGGGAAATATACAATTGGCACAGCATTCGGACGCTATGCAAACCCTGGAACTAAGCTTCCATATCGAAAGATTACAGCAAATGATGTGTGGGTAGACGATTCAAAAAGCTCTCTATATAATACGTGGCAGCAAAAGCCGGCTAATGGCCGCTGGACGAGCGCTGAGAACATGGACATCCCCGCTTACGACTATGGATTCGTCATTAATTATAACGAATCTAGAACGCCAGGAAAGGGAAGTGCAATCTTCTTCCATGTAGGAACAAATTATACCGCAGGATGTACGGCTACTTCTAAAGAACAAGTTGTCTCTATTTTAAAATGGTTAAACCCAGAGAAAAATCCGGTTATTATTCAATCTCCTGTAAGTGAATTAGATAAATATTAAGTTAGAAAGCAGCTGAACTTTGACAGTTCAGCTGCTTTTTTATGTAATTAAAAGCTTTGTCTGTCTGTGGTACGACAAAGTTAGTTTTCCTATTTATTGAATGAAAGCGTTTAATCTCTTACGATTAAAGTATCATCACGTAGAGAAAGGAAGAGAGCAAATGGCTCAATCTAATATAAAAGTAGCTGTACAAAAGTTTGGGAACTTTCTAAGTTCAATGGTTATGCCAAATATCGGAGCATTTATTGCATGGGGACTTATTACTGCTTTATTTATTCCAACAGGCTTTTTTCCAAATGAAAGCCTTGCCAAACTAGTGGATCCAATGGTCAAGTATTTGCTTCCGCTGCTAATCGGCTACACAGGAGGAAAGCTTGTCCACGATCAGCGTGGAGGCGTTGTAGGTGCTATCGCGACCATGGGCGTCATCGTTGGATCTGATATTCCGATGTTTCTAGGCGCTATGATTATGGGACCGCTTGGCGGTTATATCATCAAGAARTTTGATCAGTTTATTGAAGGTAAAGTCAAAACAGGATTCGAGATGTTAATTAATAATTTCTCAGCAGGTATTCTTGGAGGAATTCTAGCAATTCTAGCCTTTTTAGGAGTTAGTCCAGCCGTGGACGGATTTACAGGCGCGCTTGTAGTGGGTGTAGATTGGATGGTTGCACATGGCCTTCTTCCACTTACAAGTATTCTAATTGAACCAGCTAAAATTTTATTCTTAAACAATGCTATTAATCACGGTATCTTATCTCCGATCGGAGCAGAACAAATTCGAACAAACGGACAGTCAATTCTATTGTTATTAGAAACAAATCCTGGTCCGGGATTAGGAATTTTGTTAGCGTATTGCTTCTTTGGAAAAGGAACAGCAAAACAGTCAGCGCCGGGAGCAGCCATCATTCATTTTATTGGCGGAATTCACGAAATTTACTTCCCTTACGTTTTAATGCGTCCGCTTCTAATCATTGCGGCTATTTTAGGCGGAATGAGCGGCGTATTTACATTTGTTCTTTTAGGCGGAGGCTTACAAGCGGTTGCTTCACCGGGAAGTATTTTGGCTATTTTAGCTGCTACACCAGGTAATGCAGGCAGCTATGTTGCAAATATCTCCGGTGTTCTCGTTGCAGCCATCGTATCGTTTATTGTAGGTTCGTTAATTTTAAAAACGGGCAAGCAAACAGAAGATTTGGATGAAGCAGCTCGCAAAATGCAAGAGATGAAAGGCAAGAAGAGCTCTGTAGCAGGAAGCTTTACAAAACAGCAAAGAGAAGTACCAGCAAGCGTTCAGAAAATTGTTTTTGCCTGTGACGCAGGTATGGGATCGAGTGCGATGGGCGCCTCTCTTCTTCGCAAGAAAGTTAAACAAGCAGATTTAAATATTTCGGTAACGAATACAGCCATCAGTAATATTCCAAGTGATGCTCAAATCGTTATTACACAGGAAGAGCTAACGCCAAGAGCTCAAAACAAAGTTCCAGATGCGTATCATATCTCGGTTGATAATTTTCTATCTAGTCCGGAATATGACAAACTAATTGATCAACTAAAAAATGATCATACTACTTCTAAAGCGGAAGAAGAAAAAAGAGTATCTGCAGAAAATAATACAGATAGTAATGATGGTTTATTAAAAGAAGAAAACGTTTTCTTAAATCAGCACTTTTCTTCTAAGGAAGAAGCAATTCGATTTGCAGGGAGCGTGTTAGTAAAAGGCAGATATGTAGAAGAAAACTACGTTGAAGCGATGATTGAGCGCGACAATATGACTTCTACTTATATGGGAAATGACGTAGCGATTCCGCACGGTACGGAAGAAGCGAAAAAGAACGTTTTAAGGTCGGGTTTTACAGTGATTCAAGTGCCAGAAGGCGTTGATTTTGATGGTGAGAAAGTTCGTTTGATTTTTGGAATTGCCGGAAAAGACGGCACTCATTTAGAAATTTTATCTGGTATCGCGATTACATGTTCGGATATGGACAATATTGAAAAGATGGTTCATGCCAAATCAGCTAAAGAATTAATGGCTATTATTCAAAGTAACTAACGGGATAGAAAGGCATGGAAATGCCTTTTTATCCTTTGTTTATAAATAAGAAAAGAGTTGATGTTCTTGTTTATTACTTCAAGAGAAAAATCAATCATTGAGTTAATTATTAAAACGGCAGGAAAACATACAGCCCTTACACTTGCTACTTTTTTGAATGTAAGTGTAAGAACCGTTCACCGAGATTTGAAGGCAATTGAATCAATACTTGAAAAATTTGATTTGAAGCTGATTCGTACGCAAGATGAAGGACTAATGATTGAAGGTAAAAATGAACAAATTTTTCGCCTTATCCAAGAGCTGATGAAGATTAAAACGACGGATCAGTCTCCACAGGAAAGAAAACTAATTCTTTTAATTCTTCTTCTAGAAGAAGGAGATTCATTTAAATTACAAACGCTGGCTAAAKACTTAGAAGTAAGTATTACTACACTCACTGCTTATTTAGATGAATTAACAGAGTGGTTAACCACATTTGACGTTTTCCTTCAACGAAAGAGAGGGGTGGGAGTAGAGGTTCAAGCTACTGAAGCCAATAAACGAAAAGCATTAGCTAATTATTTTCTTGTTTACTTTAATGAAGAGTTAATTGAGTGCATGTTTTTAGCAGAAAACCAGCAGCATACGGATGAAACGATTTTGCACTATTTTTATCCGGATTATTTGGCAGAAGTAGACAGAATTGTACATCAAGCGATTAATCAGCATCATTCTAAGCTGGCTGACAGCGATTATATAGGGCTCATTGTTCATATTTGCATTATGATACAGCGAACGAAAAAGCAAATGTATCTAGAAGACGACGGCGGCCAAACGGAAGAACTGGCAAGTGAAATGTTTTTAATGAAGGATATTTGCCGCGAAATTGAACGGGTATTTTCTCTTTCTTTTACAGAAAAAGATATTCATTTCTTAGCAGTGCGGCTGCGTGCAGCAAAGTTCCAAACTACTAGAGACGTATATTACGACAGCGTAGTGGTTGGGCAGATTATTAAGAATATGATTGCTCACGTTTCTGTTCAGCTTAACACCGACTTAACCGGTGATTTTTCCCTTTACCAGGGGCTGCTCGCTCATATGGAACCGGCAATTTTTCGTCTTAAGCAAAAAATGGAGCTTTTTAATCCATTAACAGAAGAGATTAAGAAAAAGTACCCGGTTTTATTTATGGCTGTGAGAAACAGTATCGATCAAGAGCTGCCGCATTTAGTTTTTCCAGATGATGAAGTAGCATATCTTGTTTTGCATTTCGGTTCAACGCTAGTGCTAAAAGAAGAAGTTATGGAAATTCAGGCACTGATCGTCTGTCCAACTGGAATTGGCACCTCGAAAATGTTAGCTAGCCGTATTCGTAAAGAGATTCCGGAGATTAATTCAGTTGTCATTAAATCGGTAAAAGAAATCAAAGAAGCCGCGCTTGAAAGGTATGACGTAGTGATTTCAACAGTAAGACTGCCTTTTTTAAATGTCGATTACATTTTAGTCAATCCACTCTTAACCGAAGAGGATATTCAATCCGTCCAGAATTTTTTACAGAAAAACATTCAAAAGTTAACCAAAGATAAGGACTATCGCTCGTTCCAATATAAAAATAAGACTGTTTCTAAAGAAAAACCGTCTTTTGAGGAAACGATGAAGCAAATTAAAGATGTGCATGGAAGTATCGAATCAATTCTTCAAAACCTTAGAATGTATCGATTTTCGGGTGAAGTGAGTCACGATCAAGTGATTTCGCACGTAGTAAAAGCTGCTGAAAAAGAACGTTTAATAACCAATGCCAGCTGCGTTATTCATCAGCTTAAGGAACGAGAAAACAAAGGCGGTTTAGGCATTCCGCAAACGAGTATGGCACTGTTCCATTGCCGTGAACATCACGTGAACGAGCTGATTTTTCAAGTTTCACATTTAGAACAGCCTTGCACAGTTAAAGGCATGGACGGAACAAACATGCAGGCGCGTAACCTTCTATTAATGCTCGCACCTGAAGAGTTAAGTGAAGCACAGCAAGAAATTTTAAGTTTAATTAGTACCAGTTTAATTGAAGACCATGAAGCAATGATGATTTTTTCGTCTTCAAACGAAGAGATAATTCGCAAAAAGCTAGAGGATACGTTTCATGAGTACCTTCGAAATAATTTGATAAAGGAATGATTTTTGTGAAACAAGCAGTTCATTTTGGAGCAGGCAATATCGGTCGAGGATTCATTGGGGCATTGTTTTCTCAAAGCAACTATCACGTCACATTCGTAGATATTGCTGAAAAGATTATTAATCAGTTAAACACAGATGAAGGGTATAACGTAATAACAGCCGCAGAGCATCCCGAGACATTAGCTGTTCAAAACGTATCTGGTTTAAATAATCTGACACAAGAACAAGCGGTCATTAAAGCGATTAAAGAAGCAACGTACATTACGACGGCCATCGGACCGAACGTTCTGCCTCGCATTGCTCCTTTAATTGCTAAAGGTTTGGCTGAACGTGTAAAAGCAAGCGACGAAAATGTATATATTATTGCATGTGAAAATCAAATCTCTGCGACAGATTTATTAAAAGGCTATATTTTTGACGCGCTGGATGAAGAGACAAAAGCTTATATGATAAATAAGGTCTTTTTCTTCAATTCAGCTGTAGATCGTATCGTGCCTATTCAACATGATCAAGGTTCGCTTGATGTTTTAGTAGAATCCTATTATGAATGGGTAGTAGAGGCACCTGAAGATATTCCTTTTGTAGAAGGAATGACGATTGTACCTGACCTTGCTCCTTTTATTGAAAGAAAGTTATTTACAGTGAATACGGGACACGCGGTGATTGCATATTTTGGTTATTTAAAAGGAAAAGAAACAATTGATCAAACGTTAAGAGATTCAGATATTTATGAACAAGTACAGCAAACGCTACAAGAAACAGGAAACTATCTAATTAAAAGATATGACTTAGATAAAGAGGAACACAAAGCCTATATTACTAAAATCATTGAACGCTTTAAAAATCCTCATTTAAATGATTCAGTTAAAAGAGTAGGAAGAGCACCAATTCGCAAGCTTGGACCTCAGGATCGTTTGATTCGTCCAGCGCTAGAAGCAAAAAAATCGGGCCTTTCTTATACCTATTTAGCAAAGGCTATTGCCGCTGCGCTTTTATTTGATCCGCAAGAAGATAAAGAGGCTATGAAGCTTCAAGCGAATATTCATGAGTATGGTATTGAGTATGTATTAAAAGAGATTAGTGGGTTAGAGGCAAGTAATGATTTAACAAAAGAAATCATTGCTCAATATAATGCTTTAAAATCGTGAATGAATTTAGTATGTGTAAACAGTCCATTTTAAATGGGCTGTTTTTCTTTTAGCAGAAAGGGAATGTTTGTGTATAGGAGGGTGATAAAATGGTAGCTATTACGCACGTTGGATTAGCTGTACCTGATGTAGAAGAAGCCGTGCAGTGGTATGGAAAAGTTTTAGGTTTTAAGCTGATTGCCGGTCCTTATATGTTTAATGCGGAGGAAGAAAAAGCTGAAAATATGACTCAAGATTTACTGGGGTCTCATATCAAAAAAATGAAAAATGCTCACATGACAGCTGACAACCAGGTAGGCATTGAACTGTTTGAATTTAATAAGCCGCAAATGTCTCTTGTATTAAAAGACAGCGATGAGCAGTATCAAAGTTATTTTCACATGTGCTTAATAGCCGATGACGTGGAAAAGTTAGCGGATAAAATCGAACAATCAGGCGGTAAAAAGCGAAGCCAAGTATGGAATACAAGACCAGGAAAACCTTATTACTTGGTTTATTGTGAAGATCCGTTTGGGAATATTATTGAGCTATATTCACACAGTACGGAGCTCATGTATGGGAATAGAGAAGAATAAAAGCTTATCCAGATTTCTTGGATAAGCTTTTATTTTTTCATAGCTGTCCGTAGCCGTATACTTTTGCCAGCTCTTCAAAGGTTTTTGATGAATACGTAATAGTTACAGATGTTCCTACTGCCACTTTATTGAATAATTCTTCGACATCCGGATTATGCATTCGTACGCAGCCGTGGCTTACATATTTGCCGATGCTATCTTCTGAGTTATTCCCATGAATAGCGTATGTGTCGCCGGTTGTTCCGTTTGCATTAAGCCCTAGCCAGCGAGAGCCAAGATGATTATTAGAAGCGCCTCCTGCAATATGCCCTGTATAGTAAGGACGATTTTTAATTTTGTTAACAATCTTGAAAAAGCCTACCGGCGTATCGCTCCATGTTTTTCCCGTAGCTACTGAATACGTTTTTTCTAACTTTCCATTATGAAAATAAGCAAGCTGATTTGTTTTTTTTATTAATAATAATTAAATCTCCACTTGCTGTATAAGAAATGCTGATAATAGCTACGAGGCATAAAGCAGCTGCTCGCAGTATAATTTTTCTCACGTTCTTATTTGGTGAATTACATGCTATTAGTGTATAAAAGGAAAATGGACTGAATATGAATCTTTCCTGAATGAAAACTGAAAGTGCATTTTATTTATAAGCGAATATAAAGTAAAAATCTGGGCAGAAATACAACTAAAGGTCTGGTACATATCTCATGAAAAAGAGAAAAGTGAAAATGCACCTTGTATGTTTAATTTAGGATGTATTATCATGAAAGTTTGAAATGAAGGGCAGGAGGTGGAAGAAACAGATGCTTAAAGAATTTAAAGAGTTTGCTTTGCGTGGAAATGTATTAGATTTAGCTGTCGGTGTTATTATTGGAGCGGCATTTGGAAAAATTGTAACGTCTCTTGTAAATGATATTATTATGCCGCTGATTGGTTTGTTGTTAGCAGGGATAGACTTTAAAGATTTATCCTTCACGGTTGGAGATGCTAAGGTATTATATGGATCTTTTATTCAAACAATTGTTGATTTCTTAATTGTCGCATTCTCGATTTTCTTATTTATTCGTTTCTTTAATCGTTTTAAGAGAAAAGAAGAAGAGAAAGTAGAGGAAGAAGTGGCTGTTCTGTCAAAAGAAGAAGAGATCTTAACAGAAATTCGCGATCTGCTAAAAGCAGAAGCGTTGAAAGAACGTTCATAACAGCAATTTTTACATACGTATAAAACAGCTAAGAGGCCCGTCTTTTCATAAGAAAAGCGGGCTTTTTTCGTGTGAAATTTCTCGGGAAATGTTAGTGGTATGATCATGGGGAAATTAGGCGTGAAAGCGAGAGAGATAGGAATGTTAAAATCATATTAAAAGTGTTAAGATATTGTAAATAGGAGGCTTAAGGTTATGTTTAAACATTTGTATCGTTCTTTGCCAATGCTGGCAGCGTATGGGCTGCTTAGCGTTTTTTTATACAGTGTTGTTATGTTTAATGTATCAAATGACACAAAGATATTGTTTGACTGGGCCCAAATCCATACAGCTGGGTTCGTAGTATTAATAGGGGGATGCTCCCTTGTTTTATGGGCGTTCACTTTCTATTTGCTACTTCGGTTTAATCAGATAGAGAGAATACAAGCTTCGCAGTGGTATGCCATTTTTACGGCAATTGTGTTTTCAATTGCAGTAGCAGCTGTTTCTGCCATGGTTTTTGTTGTCTATCATATTGATATACATAACCCAGGCAAAACAATAGAGTGGATGCAGGCGTACTCTCAACGCTATCTCTTTACGGTATTTTTGCTTTCGCTGTTAACACTAGCGATCATTATGCTAGTAGGGGAAGCTTATTTAGGGTCTGGGATTGCCTTTGTTCTGTATTTTATTTTAGCTCTCGTAAACTATTACAAAAAAATCTTTCGAAATGAACCATTGTTCCCAAACGATTTTATTCAGGCCAGTCAGTTAAAAGAAGTTATTCCGATGATTAAAGATTCGATTTCAATTCCTATTGTAATAGGAGTTATTGGATCTATTATCGTACTGATTACTCTTTGGTTTTTCTTGCCGAAAATTAAAATTCGATGGTTTCTTCGAATTATTATGATTCTGCCGCTCATCTTTTTAATGAAATCATTTTTATTCTTTGAACACTCGTTTGCTCAAAAATATTATGATCAATATGCTGCGCTTATGCCTTGGAATCAGCAAAATAATTATTACTATAATGGACCTGTTATTGGCATGATTTCAAATGTTAAAACAGATGTGCTGCAAGAGCCGGATGACTACTCAGAAGAAGCTATGGCAAAAGTGGCAAAGCGCATTCAGTCAAAGGAAGAGAAAACACAAGAAAGCAAGACTGAAGTCAAACCAAACGTTGTGTTTGTGATGAACGAAACATTTTGGGACCCAACAAAGCTTAACGTGACGTTCTCTGAAGATCCAATGAAAAATACAAGAGAACTTCAAAAGAAATATCCTTCCGGATGGTCTTTAAGTCCTTCGTTTGGCGGGGAAACAGCTAATGTGGAGTTCGAAGCGCTGACGAGCTACTCTTTGTCTTTCTTTAACCCTGGAGGCCTTCCTTATCAGCATGTATTGAGTAAAAAAGAATATCCGTCTTTTGTTTCTTATTTAGAAAAGCAAGGCTATGCTACAACAGCTATGCATCCAAACAGCGGCATGCTTTATATGAGACAAAATGTATATCCAAACTTGGGATTTGATCAAGTGAAGTTTATTGATGAAATGAAGCATACGCAAAAAGATAACAAAGAGTTTGTTTCCGATGAAGCGGTAGTTGATGAAGTACTCGATACGCTTCGTCAGTCGAAAAAGCCTGCATTTGTGCATGCTGTAACGATTGCAAATCATCTTCCTTATTCGGCGGATAAGTATAATGGTCAGGAAACCATTAAGGTAACCGGTAAAGGGTTATCACCGGAAATGCAAAAGGAAATTGAAATTTATGCTGAAGGAATTAAACGTTCAGATGCTGCTTTAAAACGATTGAACGATGAAATTCAAAAGCTGGACGAGCCGACCATTGTAGTATTTTGGGGAGATCATTTGCCGGCGCTTGGCCAAAACCTTCAAGCTTACAAAGAAACGGGTTTTGGAAACGAGAAAACGCAGCAAACATCTCAAAAATTTTATGAAACGCCGCTCTTATTTTTATCTAATTACGATACGAAAATAGATAAAAATCTCGGTACGATGAGTCCTATTTATATTGCTCCGACGCTTGCTCAATCTCTTGGTTACAAAAGTAATCTGTTCTACGATCAGTTGAATCAAATGAAAACAGAAGTGCCGGCTTTTCGTTCAAATATGTATATAGATTCGAAAGGAAAGCTAGTCGATGATCCGGCGGCGCTATCTAAAAAAGCTGCAAAAGAACTTCAAGATTACCATGAAGTTGAGTTTGATACATTATCCGGGAAACAGTACGAAACGCATAAGTTGTATAAATAAAAATAAAAACTCCTTTTAATATAAAAGGAGTTTTTATTTTTTAAGTGTTTAAGGTTGTACTAAAAAATAATTCATGTATAATATTTTAAGGTTAAAAGTAAACTTTAAGTTAAGTAAAACAAAACTTGAGTTTGGAACAGCATGAACAATCATTCATGCTGTTTGCTAATTTTAAATACAGTTGAGGATCGAGAGTATGGAAATAGGAAAGAAAATTAAAAATTTACGATTAAAAAAAGGTTTAACACAAGAAGAGCTAGGAGAACGTACTGATTTAAGTAAAGGCTATATTTCCCAGCTAGAGCGCGATTTAAGTTCACCGTCTTTAGAAACATTTTTTAGTATTTTGGAAGTGCTAGGGTGCGAACCGAAAGAATTCTTCGAAATTGATACGCATGTTCAAAAGGTTGTATACAGAGAGGAAGACTACACGAGTTATTGCGAAGATGAAAAAGGTTACCATATTCAGTGGCTTGTGCATGAATCAAATGAAAAAGAAATGGAGCCGATTCGTCTTATTCTTCATGAAAAGGGTGCATTTAAGAGATTTGAGCCTTCCCTTTCAGAAACGTTTGGCTACATTTTGCGCGGGTGTGTGAAGGTAAAGCTTGGAGGCAGAATATATGAAGCCAAACAAGGAGAAACCATCTATTTTCAAGCTTCTGAAGAACATCAGATTTTAAATGCTCATGACGGAATAACAGAGTTAATTATCGTGGCGACAGAGTCTTATTTATAGAACAAAAGAGGTGAAGTGAAATGACATCTACGAATACAATTATTCAATTTGAAAATGTGACCAAGCAATATGATAATGATTCAGTTGTATTGGATCATGTAAGCTTTGAAATTGAAAAAGGGAAATTTTATACCCTCTTAGGTCCATCGGGATGTGGAAAGACAACGATTTTACGATTAATTGCAGGCTTTACGGAAGCCTCAAGCGGAACGATTTATTTTAATGGGAAAAGAATTAATGATGTCCCGGCTAACAAACGACAGGTTAATACGGTTTTTCAAGACTACGCGCTTTTCCCCCATTTGAATGTATTTGAAAATGTAGCATTTGGTCTTCGAATCAAGAAGATGAAAAATGCTGATATTGCAATAAAAGTTAAAGAAGCCCTTCGTTTTGTTAACTTAGAAGGATATGAAAACAGAGAAATAAAGGAAATGTCGGGCGGCCAAAGACAGCGTGTAGCAATTGCACGAGCAATTGTAAACCAGCCCGAAGTCATTTTGCTGGACGAGCCGCTTTCAGCTCTTGATCTAAAATTGCGTACAGAAATGCAATACGAGTTAAGAGAATTACAGCGTCGTCTAGGTATTACGTTCATTTTTGTTACGCACGATCAAGAAGAAGCGCTTGCGATGTCCGATGAAATCTTTGTTTTGAATAAAGGAAGAATTCAGCAGAGCGGGGAACCTACAGATATTTATGATGAGCCAATTAATCGTTTTGTTGCCGATTTTATTGGTGAATCAAATATTGTACCAGGTAAAATGATTGCTGACTTTTTAGTGGAGTTTGGCGGCCAGCAATTTGAATGTGTCGATCAAGGATTAAACCAAAATGAGCAGGTTGAAATTGTGATTCGCCCTGAAGATTTAGCCATTACAAGCTCCGATCAAGGAAAGCTGCAGGTTCGTGTAGATTCACAGCTGTTCAGAGGAGTCCATTATGAAATTTTAGGCTATGACCATGCAGGGAATGAGTGGCTCGTTCACTCTACGAAAAAGGCAACGGTTGGCGAAGAAATTGGTTTATATTTTGAACCTGAAGCTATTCATGTTATGCGATTTAATGAAACGGAAGAAGAATTCGATAAGCGACTCGAAGGTTATGAAGAGGATTACGATGCAAACTAAATCAAGAAATATTTACTTAGTCCCGTACGTGTTATGGATTTTGCTTTTTGTAGTTGCTCCCATTGTATTAGTTGTCTATTATTCTTTTTTCAACATCGATAATGAGCTGACGCTTGAAAACTATAAGAAATTTTTCACCCCAGTTTATTTACAGATGACGCTGAGTTCATTTTGGT
Source organism: Priestia sp. P5_B4 (assembly GCF_056400385.1). Taxonomy (NCBI): domain Bacteria; kingdom Bacillati; phylum Bacillota; class Bacilli; order Caryophanales; family Bacillaceae; genus Priestia; species Priestia sp. P5_B4. The sequence goes on along the minus strand of NZ_JBFULJ010000007.1, from coordinate 20,593 downwards.
ATGCCTTTTTAATTACGTTATTTTCCTTGGTCTTTTCTTATCCTACAGCTTATTTACTAACGAAGCTTAAGCACAAGCAGCTTTGGCTTCTACTGATTATTTTACCGACGTGGATTAACCTATTATTAAAAGCTTATGCTTTTTTAGGTATATTTGGCACGTATGGTACGGTTAATAAGTTTACTGAATTTCTAGGACTTGGTACTCATCAAATTTTATTTACTGACTTTAGTTTTGTATTTGTATCGGTGTATATTTTTATCCCCTTTATGATTTTGCCGATCTTTAACTCTTTAGAAGAACTTAATCCCTCGCTTATCTACGCTTCGCGAGACTTGGGGGCATCTTCATGGGTGACATTTAAGCGCGTGGTATTTCCGCTAACGCTAGAAGGGGTTAAATCAGGTTGTCAGGCTGTTTTTATTCCAGCACTATCACTCTTTATGATTACGCGTTTAATTGCTGGAAACCGCGTCATTACACTGGGAACAGCGATTGAACAACATTTTTTAGTGACGCAGGATTGGGGCATGGGCGCCACAATAGCCGTCTTTTTAATTATTGCGATGGCCGTTATGATGCTCATAACAGGCACTGGAAAGAGAGGTGTGTAAAATGAAGAGAAAGTGGAAGTTCAGCCACCTTTATTTATTTTTTGTATTTTTCATTTTATACGCGCCCATTTTTTATTTAATGTATTACTCTTTTAACAGCGGAGGAAACATGCGTGAATTTGAAGGGTTTACGTTAGATTGGTACAAAGAAGTGTTTCAAGACACGCGTTTGCTTATTATTGTCTTGAATACTCTTATTATTGCTCTACTGTCTTCCGGTATTTCAACTATTATTGGCGTGATAGGGGCACTTGCTATCGTATACGTGAAGCGCAGACGTGTTCAAAATACGCTGTTAACATTTAATAATGTGTTAATTGTGAGTCCAGATGTTATTATTGGCGCATCTTTTTTAATTCTATTTACCATTATCGGTGTAAAGCTCGGATTTATATCGGTATTATTAGCGCATATTGCATTCAGTGTACCGATTGTGGTCATCATGGTTCTGCCTAAGCTGCAGGAAATGAGTCCGACACTGCTTGATGCAGCCCGTGATTTGGGCGCAAGCCGCTTTGAAGTACTTTCGAAAGTGGTATTGCCATTTATTCGCCCGGGTATCTTTGCAGGCTTTTTTATGGCTTTAACTTACTCTTTGGATGATTTTGCGGTTACGTTCTTTGTGACCGGGAACGGTTTTTCCACGCTTTCAGTAGAAATTTACTCGTTAGCAAGAAGAGGGGTCTCGCTGAAAATCAATGCTCTTTCTACTCTTATTTTCATGTTTACCGTGCTGATTGTGATTGGTTATTACTTTATCAGTCAGCGATATAGCAATAAAGTGAAAGGGGTGGCGACTGGAAAATGAAGCAATTAGCAAAGCCGTTTATCTTCATCGTCATCCTTTCTTTCGTTCTTATGTATGTGGTTCATCAGTTGAACAATGCCGAAGGATACTCTGGAGGAGATACGCTGACTGTCTATAATTGGGGAGATTATATTGATCCTGATTTAGTGAATCAGTTTGAAAAAGAAACCGGAATTAAAGTCATTTATCAGACCTTTGATTCGAATGAAGCAATGATGACCAAAATTGAACAAGGCGGTACGACATTTGATATTGCTGTGCCTTCTGAGTACGCGATTAGCAAGATGCGGGAAGAAAATTTACTATTGCCAATTGATCATTCGAAGCTGCCTAATTTAAAATACATTAATCCGCGTTTTTTAGACTTATCCTTTGATCCTGGCAATAAGTACTCTATTCCTTATTTTTGGGGAACTGTGGGTATTGTGTATAACTCTGATATGATTCATGGCAAGAAGATAGAAAGTTGGAATGATTTATGGGATCCTAAGCTGAAAAATCAAATTTTACTTGCAGATGGCGCTAGAGAAGTGATGGGAATGGGGCTAAACAGCTTAAATTATTCATTAAATGATACGAATAAAGCCCATCTTCAAGAAGCAAAAAGAAAGCTTGATACATTAACACCAAATGTTAAAGCCATTGTAGGAGACGAGATTAAGATGCTCCTAGCAAATGAAGAAGCGGCAATTGGCGTTGTTTGGTCAGGCGATGCTTCTGAGATCATGAGTGAAAACGATAAGCTGAATTACGTTGTTCCAGAAGAAGGTTCGAATTTATGGTTTGATAACATGGTTATTCCAAAAACGGCTAAAAACGTAGAAGGCGCACATAAATTCATGAACTTTATGCTAGATCCTAAACATGCTGCTCAAAACGCGGAATATGTAGGGTATTCYACCCCTAATAAAAAAGCGTTAGATTATTTGCCGAAAGAAGTAGCGGAAGATGAACGTTTTTATCCAGAGGAAGAACTAACAAAAAAGCTTGAAGTATATAATAACTTAGGCAAACGAATGCTTGCTTATTACAATGAATTATTTTTAGAATTTAAAATGCACCGTAAATAAAAGGAACTTAATTAGGTATTTGTACTTAAGTTCTTTATTGTTTTTGTAAATTCAGTTGCGTGATAGCAAGAGGAAAGATAAAATACAAACGAGTAAAGCTAATAACATTTATTTTGTGTTATTAGCTTTTTTATTTGTAAAACGGGAAAGATAAGAAAAAATTGAATGTTCTATTATTCATCTAGAAGTTATATTTCACATTATATAGGAGAGAAAAAGTGAAGCAAAAACAAAAGCAGCATATTCAATCCATTTATTTTTTACGATTATTCGCTATGATGATGGTTGTGCTCGTACATGTAACAGCAGCATATGCAACGGTACTGCCATTTGCAAGCGAAGCTTATCAGAAATATCATTTTCTTAACCGAATTGTTCGAATTGAAGCAGGAATCTTTATTCTGATCACAGGTTTGGTTTTCTTTTATAGTTATATTAACAAGCCTTTAACAAAGACTTTATGGAAAACGTATTATGCTCGAAGAGTGACATATATTTTGGTTCCCTATATTATTTGGGCACTTATTTATGAATTTTATTCGTACTATGTAGGAGCAACAGAATTAAATGCAGCTGATATTGTGAAACGTATTTTACGCGGAGAGTCCTACTATCAGCTTCATTTTATCTTTTTAATTGTACAAGTTTATCTCGTGCTGCCGGTTTTTGTATGGCTAGCACAAAAAGTAACCATTTTTAAAAAATACATGTGGCTGTTTGGCATCATCATTCAGCTTGGTTATTTAATGCTTAACAATACGTATCATATCACTTCATTTAATTTATTTTTAAATACAATGGCTACGTTTTTACTCGGCGGTTGGATTGGCATTTATTATCGCGAGCAAGTGGATAAAAAGTACAGTCGTTCGAATATTGTATTATTTCTAGTGACGCTCGGATCGGGAATAGCTATTTCACTGTTGAATTATCACTTGTACACAATGAAGACAATCCACATTTCAGGCTTTACGTATGAGGCTGTTAATACGCTTTATTTGGTTGCTGGAAGTTATTTCTTCTTCCGAATTGCAGAGATATTAGCTGAAAAGCTTTCTGCGAAGTCCGTGACGGTTGTTAAAAATATTGCCATGTACTCGTTTGGCTTTTACTTGATTCACCCAATGGTTTTAAACTTTGTGGCAAAAGCAGTACCAATACAAGGCAACTATATGTTTCACATTGAAATCTTGGCACGCTATATTCTAACATTAGCGGGCTGTTACCTCATCATTTGGGGATGTCATCGTCTTTTACCGTTTGCTAGCTTTTTGTTTGGTAAACTGCCAAAAGAAGCGGTGTTCATTTACCGACGTCCTGATCATAAATAGCGTTTAGTTAAAAGTTATGTCTGCTTGCAGACATAACTTTTTTTATAAAGTATAAGAGATGATAACACGTTAGTTTTAAAAAATTTTTAAAAGTGACATGCTAAGATAATGCTTACTTAGGTACTCACAAAAGGGGGAATTTGATATGCGTGTACTTGTGGTAGAAGATGATGCTTCCTTATTACACGGTATCGTAGAAGGCTTAAAAGAAGAAGGATATGAAGTTGATTGTGCGTCTGAAGGAGATGAAGGTTTGTTTTTAGCAGAGCAGAATATTTATGATGCTTTGATTTTAGATATTATGCTGCCGGGTATGACAGGACTTGACATACTGAAAAAACTAAGAAAACAAAAGGTGCTGACGAAAGTTATTTTTCTCACTGCAAAAGATAGTGTAGAAGATCGAGTGAAAGGACTCGATTATGGAGCTGATGATTATTTGGTTAAGCCTTTTGCTATGGCTGAACTTTTTGCGAGGTTAAGGGTGATGCTCAGAGACTTGCAGGCAGAAGAAGGCATGATTTCATATGGTCCCATTTCTATACGAGAAGCCAATCATGAAGTTATGATAAATGGGAGTGCCCTAACGTTAACGATTAAAGAATTTCAGCTTTTGGAATACTTTATTCGAAATAAAGAACAAATCCTTATTCGAGATCAAATTTTTAATCGCGTATGGGGATTTACATCTGACGTAGGAGTGGGTGTAGTAGACGTCTATGTTCACCATTTAAGAAAGAAGCTTCAGCCTTTTAATTGTGACGGTTATGTACGTACAGTGAGAGGCGTAGGCTTTATGTTAAAAGGGGAAGAGCATGTTTAAAAAGACGAGAATCAGGCTTGTGTTATTTAACACAATCGTGCTGATGGTTATTTTGAGCATTTTTAGTTTAGTTTTATATTTTTATATGCAGCATGTTATTTTTTTAAATCCAGACAATCGGTTAAGTGAGATGAGCGAGCAAGTTAAAAAAAGAAACTTACATGAGATTCAGGAAAATAATGAGAGAGAAACAGAAAGACGGGTTGCGTTTTTACTTTGGAGCAGTGATAAAAAACTAATCAAAATCACACCTAAAAAAGGGTTATATACAAACGATATTGACGACTTTAAGCCTGCGCTCTCAGAAGGGAAAGCCCAAACGTCGCAAGAGGTAAACGGTCATGCTTATCGAGTGATGAATGTGAAAAACGAAGGGTATATAAAAGATCAAGACGTTTCAACGATTCAACTTGTCTTAAACGTAGATCCAGAAACTCAAACCTTAGAGCACCTTGCTTTTCTTCTTATCATTTCAGCGTTTATTGGACTGCTTCTTTCGCTTGTGGCTGGCTTGTTTTTAGCTAATCGAGCGCTTGTACCTATACAAAAGTCGTGGAACAAACAGGTCGAATTTATTGCAGATGCTTCCCATGAGTTAAGAACGCCTCTTTCCGTGATGCAAACGCATCTCGAGCTATTGTTTAGACGGCCAAATCATACGATCGAGCAAGAAAGCGAAAATATTTATCAAAGCTTAAACGAAGTGAAGCGGATGACGAAGCTGGTGGGTAACTTACTAACACTGGCTAGATCTGATTCAAGTGCGCAGCTGCTAAACAAAACGGTCTTTAATATGGGCGAGCTGGTTGATAAAGTAGCTAATCAATTTGAGCCCATATTTGAACTGAAGGAGCTGCACTTTACCAGGGAAATTGAATCGTTAATGTGCGGAGGAGATCAAGAACGACTTCATCAGCTATGTATGATTTTATTAGATAACGCTTTTAAATACACTCCATCGGGAGAAAGCGTTCACATCAGTCTAAAGAAACATCATCACTCTATGACGTTAATCGTTAGAGACACAGGCATTGGAATTGAAGCGAAAGACCTTCCATATGTGTTTGATCGCTTTTATCGAAGTGATAAGAGTCGAGCACGTGCCGAAGGAGGGTCAGGTTTAGGTCTCGCGATTGCCAAATGGATTGTACAAGCTCACGACGGAGAAATTAAGGTTTTTAGCCAGAAAAACGTGGTTACGGAATTTCATGTGAAAATTCCGCTATGAAAAAAGCTGCCTATCATCAGGCAGCTTTTTTCATCACTTTTTTAGTGGCGGTCTTCCACGCTTTCCATGCATTAGCAAGTAACAGGCCAATTAATAAATAGGCAAGGCCGCCAAAAACTAAGTAATCTATAGCGCTAATCGCCCCCGCAAGCAGCCCGAATTTTATTTGGTCTTTATACTTGGCAGGAGAAGTTGGCGGATCCGTCACCATGAAGAAGGCTAAAAATAAAGCGGAATTAACAAAAGGAGCTCGTAAAGCATCTGCTACATCGCCTACTCCTATTAATGACATAATCGTGAAAATAGCAAAATACACGCCCAAAAACGCAAATACTTGAGGGAATTTATTTACCTTACTCGTCACAAGGTAACCCGTCACAAACACGGATACAATGAGCCATACGGGTAGTAAAGATAAGCTTCCCCACCAGCTTTGGCCGCTTGAAAAGACAATAAGTGAAAAGAGAAGACCAAAAGCAGCAGGGTTAAAAATAGGCTTCTTTTTTACTTTTACGAAGTGCTTCGATAAAATCGCAACAGCTACAGTGCAAAATGTGACCCAAGCAGGTGTAGAGGTGCTGAGTACTAAGGCAATAATTAATCCAGTAATAATTCCGCCGTCAGGAAGCTGAATTTTCTTTTTATAAGCAAAAGAAAATCCTAAATCTAAGGCAGCCGCCGAGCATACGGCAAGCAGTAGGTGTCCTAATCCTTGAAAGGCAGAAGAGTTGAATTCACCTAATAAAGTTAAAAGCAGAAGCATAGCGATTACATATCTTTTAGGGGTTTTAACTAGCTGCACCCAAAGACTTATTTCTTTTGGTTTGTTTTCATCTACAGTAATATAACCTTTTGGTGTACTGATATATTTAACACCGCTTCTTCGTTCAGAACGTGTGGTCATAATTTATTAATTCCTCCATATCTGATGTAAAAAAAGGAGTGAAACTAGAGTCGAAGAGCACGCCGCGTATGTCGGCATCATTCAATAAATTTACTCCTTTTTCCGCTCCTAAAATAAAAGCTGACGTAGATAATGCATCGGCCAGCATGGCAGAAGGAGCAATAGCTGTGCAACTCAACAGACTGCTTCGAGTGGATGGAGATAAGGGATTAACCAAATGATGCGTTGATGGATGTGTCTTATTTTTTCTAGCATAATTTCCTGATGTGCAGACAGCCGTATCTGTTACACGTAAAGTCAGTAGTGACTGCGTTTGAATCACAGGGTGCTGAATCCCAACTTTCCACAACTCTCCGTGTTGATTGCGTCCTTTAACTAGGATGTCTCCTCCTGCATTAATCATAAAATGCTGATAAGGAAGGGAGCGGGCAGCTAAATCAATCGCCAACCCTTTGGCGACCGCTCCAAGATCTATAATCATCGGTTTTTGTAAACAAACCGTTTTTTTATGTGTATCCAATACGATGTCTTTATAACTTCCAGAATCGACTGCTTCGTTCACTTGTACGGGTTTTCCATATAAGTAATGTTCATTAAAACCGCGGTTTTCTAATTGCTTTCCTACCGTTGGGTCAAAGATTCCATGCGTTTCATTTGCTACTAAGACAGCGAAATGAAGGGCTTCAAATAATAGATGACTAACAGAAACAGGCTCTTTGACATGTCTAATTAGTTTCATAACTTCGCTTTTGGCATCAAATCGACTGCATGTCGTTTCAAYGGTTTTAAAAATAGTAAATGCCTTTGAGATATGGTGAAGGACATTTGCTTCTTCTGATTGGGGAGCAATTACTTGAATGGAGACGGTTGTTCCCATACATAATACGGAGCGGCTATATGTTTTTATGGACATCATTCGTTTCTCCTTTATGCATTCATTGCTTGCTGAAGTGCGTCGTCCACGGCATTTTGAAAATCTTCTGTACTAAGCGTTGCTCCGCTCACGACGTCGACATCTGAGCTTTGTCTTTGTACGACTTGAGCCGGAAGGCCCTCAATGTAACTTTGAGAATAGTGAGTATCTGCTTCTGTAATTTCAACTGTATCAATTCGGTCGTTTTTAATGGTCACGGATACGTAGACAGTTCCGATACGGTTGCTTCCTTGGCCAGAATACGTTCCATCTTTGTATTTCGTTTTAGGAGCAGAACTTTCGGCACTCGCTGATGAATGGTTCCGATTAGAAGAAGCTATATCTTCTCCCCAGCTGTCATTGACAATCGTTTGATTGTCTGTTTGATCCGTCGTTTTCTTCTGATGATGAGCCGGGGTGACTTGAACAGCTTGTGCATCAGATAGAGTGTTTATATAACCAGTTGCATAAATACTTCCAATGGCTACGCTGCATGCAGCAATCATCGTTTTTCCCATTTTACTCATGTTTGTTGAACCTCCTGATTTATACCAGAACTATAGTTTCGATTATTGATGGTGATCTTTAGTATAAATAAACTTTACAAATAAACTTTTAAAAAAGATTTAAAATCAAAAAAGTTTTTTCGAAAATAAATGATCCAAGTGAAAAGGTCATTTTAAATAATGAAAGGAGAAGCTGGAATTTCTTTCACAAGCCTAGCTATTTTGACATACGTAATAATAGTTAATATTTCTGTTTACTATCTAAACGTGCATGATAAAATAGAAAAGATGAATATGTGTTAGGAGGAACATCAGTGAAAATTAAGCTTGGCCTTTTATACGGAGGAAAATCCGCTGAACATAAAGTATCTTTACAAACAGCTCTAGCAGTTTCAAAAGCAATTAATCACGATAAATATGAAGTGCATCCAATTTACATTACAGAAACAGGAAAGTGGATTCGCGGCACACAGCTGACTGGTCCGCTTGAAACAGTTGCTCAATTAGAAATTCAAGATAACGGAACTGCTATTTCACCAGTTTCATTGAATACGGAAATGTTTGCATTAACAGATTCAAAAACAGATGATCAGCTAGATGTTATTTTCCCACTTCTTCATGGTCCAAATGGAGAAGATGGTACGGTACAAGGATTATTAGAATTATTGAATATTCCTTATGTTGGAAACGGTGTATTAGCTTCAGCAGCTGGTATGGATAAAGTTGTAATGAAGCAGCTGTTTGCACAGGCAGGTCTCCCTCAAGTAGAGTACGTATCATTTATCCGCCGCGAGTGGGAAGCAGATCGAACGGCTGCTTATGAAAAAGTAGAAACACTTGGATACCCTTGCTTTGTTAAACCAGCAAACTTAGGTTCAAGCGTTGGGATTAGCAAATGTGATAACCGTGAAGAGTTAGAAGCGGCATTTGTTGAAGCTTTCTTATTCGATCGGAAAATCATTGTAGAAGCAGCAGCAGTTGGTCGTGAAGTTGAAATTGGTGTGTTAGGTAATGATGAAGCAGCTTGTTCAGTAGTTGGAGAAATCTTACCTAAAAAAGCGTTTTACGATTACAAAGCCAAATATGAAGACGGCGATACAGGCCTTATTATTCCAGCTGAAATTACAGAAGAACAGCATCAAGAAATGTCAGCACTAGCAATCAAAGCATTTAAAGCAATTGATGGATCTGGTCTTGTACGTGCAGATTTCTTCTTAACATCAGAAGGTAAATTCATTATTAATGAAGTGAATACGATGCCTGGTTTTACACCTTTCAGTATGTTCCCGTTATTGTGGAAACACGCAGGTGTTGAATATCCAGATTTAATCGAAAAACTTGTATCACTAGCAATTGAACGTCATACCGAAAAGCAGCAAATTAAACACACAATGTAACTCACACAACACTATTCATCATGAATAGTGTTTCTGTGTTTAGTTTCAATTAATGTTATCCATAGTTAACTTTATATCGAGAGGAGCAAACCAACAATGATTAAACGTACGCTTACACAGCTAGCTACAATGATTCCAGGAAGTGTATTTCATAGCGGAAACGAAACAGCTGTAATTGAGGGAGTCTCAATTGATACGAGAACCATTCAGCAAGGTAATTTATATATCCCAATTAAAGGGGAACGTTTTAACGGGCATGCATTTGTTCATAAAGCAATTGAAAACGGAGCGGTCGCTACACTGTGGAACAAAGATGAAGAAAATCCACCGACAGACATTAGTGTTATTTTAGTCGATGATACGCTAGAAGCTCTTCAGCAATTAGCGAAATCCTATCGTCACGAGTTAGATATTAAAGTAGTGGGCATTACAGGAAGTAACGGAAAAACAACAGCAAAAGACATGGTAAAAGCTGTGCTCGATACAACTTACCGCGTTCTGAAAACAGATGGAAACTTTAATAATCATATTGGTATGCCGCTTACTATTTTGCGTTTAGATGAAACTCATGATATTGCAGTTTTAGAAATGGGCATGAGCAGCCGAGGGGAAATTGAGTTTCTTTCTAATTTAGCGGAGCCTGATGTAGCCATTATTACAAATATCGGAGAATCGCACCTTCAAGACTTAGGAAGCCGTGATGGAATTGCGGAGGCAAAATTAGAAATTACAAGCGGCTTAGCGCCAACAGGTCAGCTTGTCTATAATGGTGATGAGCCACTTTTAACGTCGCGCGTTGTTAATCCAGTATTTGAAACGGTGACATTTGGCAGCTCAGAACAAAACGATTTGTATCCAAGTGCTATTTCAGCTGAAGAGTTAGGCACAACATTCATTGTTTCACGTGAAACAACATATCCATTCTTTATCCCGGTATTAGGTAAACATAATGTTCACAATGCGCTTTCTGCTATTGCGGTAGGTCATTATTTTGGACTAGACAATGAAACAATCGCTAAGGGGTTAAAAGAATTAAAGCTAACCAATATGCGTATGGAGCTCGTGAAACGAACAGATGGCTTGACCTTCATTAATGACGCATATAACGCAAGCCCAACGTCCGTTAAAGCTGCTATCACGTTGATGCATGATTTAGAAGGCTATAAGCAAAAAATTCTTGTTCTCGGGGATATGCTTGAATTAGGCGATCAGGAAAAAGAGTTTCACAAAGAAGTGGGAGAGTTTATTCAAGCAGAAAAAATTGATTATGTTCTAACATACGGCCCCTTATCTGTTGAAATTGAGCAAGGAGCAAAAAATAATTTTGCAGAAGATAAGGTAATGCACTTTGAGGAGAAAGATGAGCTTGTTAAAAAATTAACAGCGATTACAACAAGAGAAGATGTGGTTTTAGTGAAAGCATCTCGAGGGATGAAGCTTGAGGAAGTTATCTCAAAAATGATGCATAAATTACCGTGATATTAAAAAGAGTATAAGTAAGCTCTATTGCAAACGGAAAGCCATAGTGTTATGATGTAGTCTGAGTGTCTTGAGGCGCTTATACTCTAAACGTTGAATTTATTGAAGTAGTCGTTTAGAGCATTTTCCGTTTCCTCGGAGAATGCTTTTTTTTGTAAAATATAGATAGTCTAAATATAAAAGGAGTTTGAAAAACTTGGCATTATTTCAAGATTTAGGATTAAGTCAACAGCTTAATAAAGCTGTGAGTAAAATGGGTTTTGAAGAAGCAACACCAATTCAATCAGAAACTATCCCATTAGCACTAGAAGGTCACGATTTGATCGGACAAGCACAAACAGGAACAGGGAAAACAGCGGCATTTGGTATTCCTCTTATTGAAAAAGTTGATGTAAACGTAGATGCAATTCAAGGGTTAATTATTGCTCCTACTCGTGAACTTGCTGTACAGGTATCTGAAGAACTTTACAAAATTGGTCAAACAAAGCGCGTACGCGTGCTATCAATTTACGGTGGTCAAGATATCAGTCGTCAAATTCGTGCATTGAAAAAGCACCCTCATATCATCGTAGGGACACCAGGGCGTATGCTAGATCATATTAATCGTCGTACACTTCGTCTACAAGATGTTCATACAGTTATTTTAGATGAAGCAGATGAAATGTTAAACATGGGATTCATCGAAGACATTGAAAAAATCTTATCAAACGTACCTGAGAACCACCAAACACTTTTATTCTCAGCAACAATGCCTACTCCAATCCGTCGCATTGCTGAAAAATTCATGAACGAACCAAAAGTGGTAAAAGTACAAGCAAAAGAAGTAACGATGCCAAACATTACGCAGTATTATTTAGAAGTACAAGAAAAGCGTAAATTTGATATCCTTACTCGTCTTTTAGATATGCAATCACCTGAATTAGCTATCATCTTTGGTCGTACAAAGCGCCGTGTTGATGAGTTATCAGAAGCATTAAATATGCGTGGTTATTCTGCACAAGGTATCCATGGTGACTTGACGCAATCGAAACGTTTATCTGTACTACGTCAATTTAAAGAAGGTTCTATTGATGTATTAGTTGCAACGGACGTAGCTGCACGCGGACTTGATATTTCTGGTGTTACTCATGTATACAACTTTGATATCCCTCAAGATCCAGAGAGCTATGTACACCGTATCGGACGTACAGGACGTGCTGGTAAAATGGGTGCTGCTATGACATTTGTAACGCCAAGAGAAACTGGACAGTTACACAATATTGAGCGTACAACAAAACGTAAAATGGAGCGTCTTACTCCTCCAACGCTTGATGAAGCAATGGAAGGTCAACAGCGTATTGCAGCTGACAAATTAACAGAATCTGTGACACAAGGCAACTTATCTTACTACAAACAGTTGGCAGAAGAGTTACTTGAAGAGCACGATTCAGTTTCATTAGTGGCAGCAGCGATCAAATTATTTACAAAAGAACCAAACGAATCACCAATTCAATTAACTGCTGAACCACCGGTAATTGCAAAAGGTGATAAAAACAAACGTGGAAATGGCGGAGGTCGTTCACGTTCTAACTCTAAAAACTACTCACAACAAAATCGTCGTGGAAACTCAAAACGTTTTGGTGACAAGCGTCGCGGTGGAAGCAACGGCAGTGATAATAGAAATCGTAATAGCAGCAGTAATCGTAAAGATTCTCGCAGCAAAGCGTAAAATAAAAACGAGCCGTAACAGGCTCGTTTTTTTTATGTGTTAATTGCTATTTTATTGGTGCACACTATGAGTAAAATAAAATGGGGTGTTCACTGATGTCGACCATTGTTCGGTTAGGTTATGTGGCGATGAGCGTTCATTTGGAAAATAGTTCTCCTTCTCAAACAATGACTTTTGCACAATTTCAGCGTGTGAAAGACCATGAAGCGGCCATTCGCAAGCTCGAACGTATTGCAATATCCAACTTAGAAAACTGCTTACGTTTATTAAAACATAATGCGTGGAGTGAAATTGAGTTTTTTCGATTCAGTTCTAAGTTAATTCCATTAGCTAACCATGAGGCGCTAAAAGAGTGGAACTACATAGCTCCTTTAAAGGATGCTCTTCAGCGTATTTCTGTATTTTTGAAGGAACATCCAATGCGAGTAGATTTTCACCCGGATCATTTTGTTGTTTTAAACTCAACGGATAAAGAGGTTTTTAAGCATTCTATCCAAACTCTTCGCATGCATCAAAAGTTGCTAAAAGGAATGGATATTCCGCTTCAAAATCGCTGTGTTTTACATGTCGGAGGGGCTTATAATGATAAAGAAAAAGCATTGGAGCAGTTTATTCATAATTGGGGGCTTGTACCTCAATCCCTTCAGCAAATGATTATGTTAGAAAACGACGATACAACCTTTCATATAAAGGACGTCTTGTATTTATGTGAAAAACTAAATGTCCCAATCATTTTTGATCTTCATCATCATCAGGCAAACAACGATGAAACTTCATGGCAAGAGCATTGGGACCGTATCACTAGAACGTGGGAACAGGAAACGCTTCCTCTAAAAATGCATATATCTAGTCCTAAAAGTGATAAAGAATTTAGAGCCCATGCAGATTATATCGATGTTCATGGGTTTTACAGCTTTTTAAAAGAAGTAAATGGAACGATACCGCAAATTGATTGCATGATTGAAGCTAAGAAAAAAGATGAAGCGCTCTTTCAGTTAGTAAGAGACTTGAAGTCTTATGAAGATGTGGAATTTATTAACTCATCCACTTTTTATATTAAATCTTAAACCAGGCCTCATATCTGTGGCTTGTTTTTCTGTTTGAACGCGAGAAAAGCGAGAAGAAATCCAGCAATACCTCCAACGAAATGAGCTGTGTTGTTGGTTCCTGGCGTTAGCAGACCTGAAAGTAATCCAATAATTAAGAAGACGATAATGATTTGCTGGTTACTTTGAGAAAGCATATGTTTTTGTTTTATTACAAGGTAGAGGTAAAACCCGAGCAGCCCGAAAATGGCACCGGATGCACCCACATGGCTGTAAAAAGAAGATTGGGTTAGAAATGTAACGATATTTCCAAGAAATCCACACGTAAGGTAGAATAGAAGAAACTTATAAGAAGAAAGAATACGCTCAGCACCTGGCCCTAACAAGAACAATGAAAATGAGTTAAAAAGAAGGTGTGAAAAGCTTAGATGCAAAAAGATAGGTGTGAAAAGTCGCCAGTAGTCTCCTTGAGAAATTAAGCTATTCACACCGATAAGCTGATGTATAAAAGATTCTGCAAGGTTTGAGGGAAGAGCGGCAAGTAACCATAGCGCAATGTGAATGCAGATAAGCGTAAAGGTAACAGGGTAAAAACGTTTAAATTCAGCTGCATTTTCTGTGCGTACGAACATATTTGTCACTCCTTTTTATAAAGGCATTTTTATATACTATTCTGTAAGAGAGGATTAAATGAAAATGATTATAGGAACTGGAATTGATATTACAGAGTTAGAGCGGATTGAAAAAATGGTGCAGCGTCAAAGTGCTTTTGTTACTCGGATTTTAACAAAAAATGAAAAAGAACGCTATGAAAAGCTATCAAGCCGACGTAAGATCGAATTTTTAGCAGGGAGATTTGCTGTGAAGGAAGCATATTCGAAAGCTCTTGGAACAGGAATAGGAAAAGATTTCAGCTTCCAAGATATCGAAATCGTGAATGATGAAAGAGGAAAGCCCCACATTGTTACAAAACAACCACTGGACGCGTCCATACACGTATCTATTTCCCACAGTGCGCACTATGCGATTGCTCAAGTAATTATTGAACGCTTGTCAAGCTAGTCTGCATATTCACTATTTCTTGTTCATATATTCATAGTGTGGATAGGGGAGACAAGATATGTTCTTGCTTCTCCGTTTAGCTGTGAATATACGAAATAAAGGAGTTGGGGAAATGCATAAAAAATGGATTGGCTTATTTGTTTGCGCCTTTTTTCTCTTAGCCTTATCAGCATGCGGTGAAAAAAGTCAGCAGGATGTAACAGATGCATTGGATGCCAAGGTACAAGAAATGGCGGGGTATAAATCAGATGCTAAGATGACATTGAATACAGGGAAAGATGCTCAAGTATACGATGTAGAGATTTGGCATAGTAAGCCTATGTATTATCGAGTGAATTTGAAAAATACAAAGAAAGATCAAAGCCAAATGATTTTGCGTAATGATGAAGGGGTTTTTGTTTTAACGCCCGCCTTAAATAAAAGCTTTCGTTTTCAAAGTGACTGGCCACAAAATAGCAGTCAAGCTTATTTGTATGAATCTCTTGTCCAAGATATTGTGAAGGATGAAAAGGCAAGTTTTAAATCAACAAATAAGCATTATATTTTTGAAACAAAAACCAACTATCAAAATAGCACGATGCTTCCTAAACAAGAAATTACGCTGAACAAAAGTGATTTAGCGCCTGTTTCGGTTAAAATTATGGATACGGATAACAAAGTGTTAATAAAAGTTGATTTCTCTAAGGTGAAATTCGATTCTAAGTTTGATAAAGGGGCTTTTGATACAAAAAGAAACATGACAAGTGCAAAGATTGACGTTCCGACATTAGCTCAGCAGAGATCATTTAGCGTCCTTTATCCTAAGGATGTTCCAAAAGGTACAAAGCTGTCCAAGGAAAAGAAAATTGAGACGGAAAATGGCGAGAGAGTCGTTTTAATGTACAAAGGAGAAAAGCCGTTTACGCTTGTACAAGAAAAAGCACAAGTAGCTAAAACAGCAACATCTACAGTTACTGCCGGAGAGCCATTTGATTTAGGTTTTACTGTGGGAGCTTTAACGGATAAAAGTCTATCTTGGACATATAATGGAGTAGACTTTATGCTGGCTTCTGATCAGCTAACACCAGATGAATTGAGTACAGTTGCTAGATCTGTGCAAAGTCAGATGGGAAAATAAGAGAAGCTTACAAGCCTGCATATATGTAGGCTTGTTCTTGCGTAATTTGAATAAAGATCGAGATGAAGTTTGACTATAGATGTATTATACTAACAGAGGAAAGTACGTTTAGAATGGTTCTGAAAAAAGGAAGTGTCGTAGTAATGGATGCATTTTATAGAGAAACATGGGCAGAAATTGATGTAGAAGCCATTTTTCAAAATGTGAATCATGTAAGAGAACTGATACCGGGGCATAAAACGTTAATGGCCGTAGTGAAGGCGAATGCGTACGGGCATGGAGATAAAGAAGTAGCAGAGATTGCGCTTCAAGCTGGTGCTGATATGCTAGCTGTAGCTTTTTTGGATGAAGCTATTGCTCTTCGGAAAAAAGGAATAAAGGAATCCATTTTAGTATTAGGCGCCGTGCCTACCCTACACATTCAAACTGCATTGGAGTGGGATGTAACGGTCACTGCTTATAGCAAAGCTTGGATTGAAGAAGCGGCTTCCATTCTAGGTGAAAACAGTCAGCTGCATATGCATTTAAAAATAGATACAGGCATGGGTCGCTTGGGAGTTAGAACAAAAGAAGAATTACACGAAACAATGAAGATCATCGCTTCTCATTCGGGATTCGTGCTGGATGGAGTGTTTACACACTTTGCAACAGCAGATGAGCTAAACTCGACTTATTTTGAAGAACAATACACATTCTTTGAAGAAATGGTTCGAATTGTGAAAGAATATAATTTTACACCTCCGATGATTCACTGTGCAAATAGCGCAGCCTTGCTTCGTCGTCCGAAAGATATCTTTAATGGCGTACGCTTAGGTATCTCTATGTATGGCTTGAGTCCTTCTGAGGAATTAAAAGAAGTCTTGCCAATTCCGTTAAAACAAGCTTTTTCGCTGCACAGCCGTATTGTGCATGTTAAAAAAGTCAAAAAAGGGAGTCATATCAGTTACGGAGCTACTTATGAAGCTAAAGAAGATGAATGGATTGCTACTATTCCAGTAGGATACGCAGACGGCTGGATTCGTAAATTAAGCAATTTTGAAGTATTAGTAGATGGAGTTAAAGTGCCAATTGTTGGTAGAATCTGCATGGATCAATTGATGATTAAATTACCTAAAATGTATAAAATGGGTACAAAAGTAACATTTATTGGAAAACAAAAAGGTGCTGAAATTACAATTGATGAAGTAGCGAAGCATCTTGAAACAATTAATTATGAAATCCCTTGCATGGTTGCAGCAAGGGTTCCGAGGGTTTATACAAGAGATTCGCAGCACATTGATGTTAATAATTATATCTTGCGCTGAATATACATCTTCCTGAGTCAACATAAAAAGTCTGCTAACACAAGACAATAAAATAATAACTTCCATGCATAAAAGAGGGTATCAATTGACGATAATAGTGTAGAAATTGACAGAATTAACTTTCCATTAAAGCTAATCAATGTTATGATAAGGAAAGATGAGACTATTGGTGTGTGTATTGATGTTGGAGGTGTATGTTTGTGTCTGAAGCGAGCGCAACTACAGAAATCCTAGTAAGATTACCGAAAAATTTAGTATCGGAGCTCGATCTTATGGTTAAACAAGAAAATGGCAACCGAAGTGATTTTATTCACCAAGCAACAAAATTGTACCTTCGTGAGCGAAAAAAACGCCATATTCGCGAATCAATGAGACGTGGATATATGGAGATGGCAAAGATAAACTTAAATATTGCTTCCGAGGCTTTTCTAGCAGAGTATGAAGCTGATCATACTGTGGATCGTTTAGTAAGCGGGGGGTAATGACTTGGTAGTCAAACGTGGCGACGTTTATTTTGCTGACCTATCTCCTGTTGTTGGCTCAGAACAAGGAGGCGTTCGCCCTGTACTTGTCATTCAAAATGATATAGGCAATCGTTTTAGCCCAACTGTTATTGTAGCTGCGATCACTGCTCAAATTCAAAAGGCAAAGTTACCTACGCATGTTGAAATTGATGCAAAGCGCTATGGATTTGAGCGAGATTCAGTTATTTTACTAGAACAAATTCGTACTATTGATAAACAGAGGCTAACAGACAAGATTACCCATTTAGATGATGAAATGATGGACAGAGTGGATGAAGCCTTGCAAATCAGTGTAGGACTTATCGACTTTTAGAATTATACTTCCATTTATGCTAAGTTGCTCCTTTATGAGCAACTTTTTTAATTTGACTAGGAATAATCAGTAAACGTATATTGTAATAAGAAACGTTTTAAAAATGATAATATATATATAGATATAAATGAGTGTATTGACTCACAAGGAGGACCTCATGAATCAAGATTTATTCAATTATATACAAAATCATAAATCAGAAATTTTTGATCGATGGCTAGTGTTAATGAATGATGTGGAAACAGAGCGCATTAAAAACATTGTATCCGAGCAAGTGTACGTAAATGTAAGCTCTGATTTTGTAAATTTACTTTTGGCAAAAGCATTCCGTGATCAGGAAAATTTTGCAGAGGAACTAGAGGAAGTAGTAGGACGAGTTGTGAGTTTAGGATGGCCTCTTGCTTATTTAACACAGGGTGTACGTAACTTGGGTCACGTAGTGGTCGAAGGGTATGTAAACAGTGAACATGTAAAGGCTGACCAAACTCATTCTGAATTATTCTATCGGTTTGACAAATGGTTAAGCCCTATTTATAACAAAATAGTAGAACAATACTCCAACTCGTGGGAAAATACAGTTATGTTGCAAAAAGTTGCACTTCAAGAATTGTCTGCTCCATTAATACCGGTATTTGATAAAATTACAGTAATGCCGCTTGTAGGAACAATTGACACTGATCGCGCAAAGAAAATTATGGAAAACTTACTGCAAGGTGTCGTAAAGCACCGATCAGAGGTCGTATTAATAGATATTACCGGAGTACCAGTAGTGGATACGATGGTTGCCCATCATATTATTCAAGCTGCTGAAGCCGTACGTTTGGTTGGAGCCAAGTGTTTGTTAGTAGGAATTCGTCCGGAAATTGCTCAGACTATTGTGAACTTAGGTATTAACTTAAACGAAATTATTACGAAAAATTCATTAAAAAAAGGTGTAGAGTTTGCGTTAGAAATGACTGAGCGGAAAATAGTTGATATAGAATCGGAGGAATAAACGTGAGAATACCCATTTTGAAATTGTACGACTATTTATTGGTATCCATTCAATGGGAGCTGGATGATCAAACGGCTATTCAATTCCAAGAAGATTTGCTAAGTAAAATTCATCAAACTGGAGCAAAAGGAGTGGTAATCGATTTAACTTCAATTGATATGATCGATTCATTCATCGCAAAAGTTTTAGGTGACGTGGTTAGCATGTCTAATTTGATGGGGGCTAGAGTAGTATTAACAGGTATCCAGCCTGCAGTAGCTATTACACTTGTTGAGTTAGGGATTGGCCTAAATGATGTTCTTACTGCACTCGATTTAGAAAAAGGTCTTGAGAAACTCCAATCGGAATTGGGGGATTAGTATATGGAATTCCAATCCAGCGTAAAAATCGTAACAGAATGGGACATCGTAGCGGCACGCCAATTAGGTAGAAATGTGTCGAAAGAGCTAGGGTTTGGAACAGTTGACCAAGCTCGTATTACAACCGCCATTTCTGAATTAGCTCGTAATATTTACCTATATGCGGGTAAGGGTCAAATCTATATTGAGAAATTAAATCGTGGAGGAAAAAACGGTCTTCTTGTCGTAGCAACAGATGAAGGGCCAGGTATCCCCGACGTTCGCAAAGTAATGGAAGATGGATACTCAACATCGGGTGGACTAGGAGCTGGGCTTCCTGGGGTAAAACGATTGATGGATGAGTTTGACATCGAAACAAATGTCGGAGAAGGTACTGAGATTAAAGCAGTTAAGTGGCTCCGGTAGGAGGAAATAGATAATGTCTTTTGATAAAGAGATGAGAGATTTATACAAAGATATTTTGGGGAACTATATCCAAACACAAAATGAACAAATTTTGTATCAAGGACAAAAACTAAGTAGAAAATCTTTAGAGAATGAAATATCGCCAGAAGATATTGTGAGCATTCATAAAGAAGTGATTGAAGAAATTTATTCTGATATTCCAGAAAAAGTGCTGCATTCTCTGGACTTTTTACTTGAGGTAATGATTAGCTACGGTCTTGCTCTTCGTGAGCATCAAACATTAAAAAATAAGCAGCGGGAACTTCGTTCTGAAATTGAAGTTGCCGCTAACGTCCAGCAGACGCTGTTGGGGACAAAGGTTCCGGCTAGTTCAACTTTAGAAATTGGTGCGATTAGCGTACCGGCTAAACAGATGAACGGAGATTATTTTCACTTTGTAGAAGAAGAGCACGGCGGGTTAAGTATTGCCATTGCCGATGTGATCGGAAAAGGAATTCCAGCTGCAATGTGTATGTCTATGATCAAGTATGCAATGGACAGCTTACCGGACTCAAGAAAAAATCCAAGTTATGTATTAGAGAACTTGAACAATATTGTAGAGCGAAACGTAGATCCAAGTATGTTTATTACGATGTTCTACGGAAGCTATAATCCCGAGACAAACTTATTTGATTATGCATCTGCAGGG
>NZ_JBFULJ010000006.1:0-45055 GCF_056400385.1 Priestia sp. P5_B4 | reverse complement strand
GAACAGATGAGACCCCRCAGGAGCRCAAGCGACGAGGAGGCTCASCGGCCGCCCGCGGAAAGCGAAGCCTTGCACGGAAATCAACWGCGGTGTCACAAGCGGTTCAGCTCATGTGTCTCATTTCTTCGTCTTTCGATTACATTCTTTTAGTTACGCCTCAACTTTTTTGTTTATTCCACCATATCTTTGTCCGTCATCGGTTCATTCAATTCGTTTTTCTCTCTTCCATTTGCATCTTCTCCGCTGTTCATGTTACGCCCTTGGGGAGATTTTAGCATTTGTTGAATAACGGCATCGATTCGTTTTCTAGCATCATTTGTTTGTGTATTCATTTCACTGATATTTTCGATTTGGTCCATCTGTTTCGGATTATCTGAGACGTATACATGATAATAACGAGGGACTACAGACATAGCTGTACGTTTTACCTGATCGGCTGCGTTATTCCGATTTTTAGCATCTGTTTTATAAGCAACAAGCACATCTTTATCCGTTACTAGCGTATCGGCTTGTTTAATATTTGGGATAGCGGTGCTCAGTTTACTAATATTGTCGGCTGCTTCTTCTCGATTAAATGTTCCTACTTGGTTCATATTGGAATTTTGCTCATTTGTGTTTTTAGTGTATCGGACATATCCATAATTTGTGCCGCTATTATTATTTGGATTATAATAATGATTAGGCTCGTTTACATTAATGGCATCTGGGTTGTTTGGTGATAAATTTTCATTTTCAGCTGTGTTTTTATTTTGACAGCCAATGGTTAACATACTTGTTATCAAAGCGATTCCAAGAATAGATTTCTTCACCATTTCCACCTCCTGTAGTTAAATATCGTACGCCAGGTAAACCGGCGAACCTTCATGTGGAGCATAAAAGATCAGTAGGTATACCGATAAAACCCCTACAGGATTAGAGTGCTGCTTATACGTGAAAAATTTCATGTTAATTGATGGTTTCATCATCATAATTATGGTATGGTAAATTTTAAGAGAAGAGGTGTGAGCAATGGTCTGTATCAATAATATTTGTTATGAAGTATTAAAAGATGAGCGTGAGGCATTTAATGAAGAGGCATTTAGAGGTCGCTTTATTGATGTGCTGAGCCGCTATGACTATATTGTGGGAGATTGGGGATACAATCAGCTTCGACTGCGAGGCTTTTTTGATGACCGAAATCAAAAGGCAACGTATGATACGAAGATTAGTACGCTTCAAGACTATTTACATGAATATTGTAATTTTGGCTGTGCGTATTTTGTCTTAAAAAAAGTCCATAAGTAAAAAAAGGCAAGCCGAAGACACTAATTGTCCTTCACGCTGCCTTTTTTTTTTAGATGATTTCATATAAAAATTCGCGAAGTTCCTGACCGTCTTCACTGTTTAATTTAAATACTTCTTCAAGATAGTTTGGTTCTTCAAGGTCATCTTGTCCAATGATGGCAAAGCGTCCTCCTTGAATATCAAGAACAACTTGTTTGCCATAATAACGGTCGGTTTGGATAATAGCTAAATCAAATCGTTGATTTTCGCCCATAAAGCTGACAAACCGGGTCTTTGTAGATACAACATCGTCATATAGATAAAAGCGTTCGCTCATAGGTATACTCCTTTCATAGGTTGTATGTGTATCATATCAAATAAGGTCAAAAACAAAAATGAATTTATCAAATGGATAATGGGTCATGATAAAATAGAACAGGAACCCCGTTTGTTTATGAGAAAAGATTTATAGAGAGCTGACAACTAGGGAGGAAATAATATGTACTTTGTAGATCGTGAAAAAATAGAAGCCACGCTTGTTTTTTTTGATGAACATGTTCGCTTGTTTGCTGAGCATTCGAGCTGGAACACAGAAATAGAGAAAAAAGCATTAGAGAGAATTGTACACCTTTTAATTGAAAACGTTTTAGATGTAGGAAATGCAATGATTGATGGGTTTATTATGAGAGATCCAGGCAGTTACGACGATATCATTGACATTTTAGTTGACGAGAAAGTGGTTAAAAAAGAGGAAGAAACGCCATTAAAAGAGATCGTTCAATTGCGTAAAAGCGTTGTTCAAGAATATGTGGATGTTAATCATCAGGATATTTATCAAAAAGTGATGCAGCATAAAGACGTACTGGCAGCATTTTCAGAGCGCGTAAGGACATATCTAGAGACAGAGTTAGGACCTGTGTCTGCTTTTCGTAACTAAAGGCAAGCAAGTTGTAGTTGTATAAAAAATAAGCTATGATTTCAAGTATGAGACTTGAAAGGAGATCACACAACATGAAGGAATATAAAGGATATTTGATTGATTTAGACGGAACAATGTACAAAGGAACAGAGCTAATTGCCGAGGCGCGTGATTTTGTTATTAAATTAAAGGAAAAAGGAATTCCTTATTTATTTGTAACAAACAACTCCACAAAAACGCCTGATAAAGTAGCTGAAAAGCTAGAGGCATTTGGCATTCCTGCAACAGAAGAACAAGTTTTTACAACGAGCCAGGCAACAGCTAATTATTTACACGAACGCAAAGCAAACGCTTCAGCTTATGTAATTGGTGGAGAAGGAATCCGACATGCGTTGCTTGAAAAAGGATTTACCATTGAAGAGGAAGATACGGATTTTGTAGTTGTTGGTTTAGATCAAGAAATTACATATGAAAAATTAGCAAAAGCATGTTTAAACGTTCGAAACGGCGCCTTTTTTGTTTCAACGAACGGAGATATTGCGATTCCTACTGAAAGAGGCTTACTGCCTGGTAATGGATCTATCACGTCTGTTATTACGGTTTCTACTCAAACAAATCCAGTATTTATTGGCAAACCAGAAAGTATTATTATGGAGCAAGCCCTTGAAGTCATCGGTACGCCAAAAGAAGAAACAATCATGATTGGTGATTACTATGATACAGATATTTTAGCAGGGATGAATGCAGGCTTAGATACATTATTAGTCCATACAGGTGTAACAACAAGAGAGTTACTAGAAGGATATGAGAAAAAGCCAACATATACGGTAGATTCACTAAAAGAGTGGATGGAGCGAATTTAAAAAGCTGTCAATTGACAGCTTTTTTTGTTTTTTAACCTATTCTTGACTGGCAGCCCGATGCGCTAACCGGCTAGAAGCAGCGGCGGCAATTGCGCCTACTAAATCATCTAAGAAAGTGTGGCACTCTCCAGTCGATTTATCGTTTAATCGTTCTAGAATACCCGGCTTTTGTTTATCAATATACCCGTAATTGGTAAAGCCGATTGATCCGTACACATTTACAATCGATAATGCTAAAATCTCGTCGATACCGTATAAACCTTCGTCTTTCTCAAGAATATCCAACAGAGGCGGCTCAATCACTTTTTTTTCTGTGAGGACGTCTAGTTGAATACCCGTTAAAATAGCATTTTGAACTTCTCGTTTAGAAATGACGCGCTCAACGTTATATAAACAGTCTTCGATTGTTAAGTTTGGGTGATACTTTTTTTGCAAGTAATAGACCAGTTCAGCAATGTCTGTAAGAGCCACGCCGCGTTCTATTAACCATTCTCTTGCTTTTTTTTCTAACTCACTTTGTGTATGTTTTTTCTCCAAGTATCATCACCTGTTTTCTATATATTTTTAAGTCTAAAGTTGTTTCATACTACTAACCCGGAGTAAATAACTATAAATGGTGTATTTCTAATCTATTCATTCCTCCGTAAATATTATGACAAGTAATGTTGTTTTCCATCATATAATTTCTTGAATGAATGAAGAGAGGGATTAAAATGATACAAACCATTTATGAGCATTACGGATTACGTCCAAATGAATTTATGCCCGTAGGTAAATTTGAAGGTTTTCAGTATCGAGATATTTTATATACAATCATTAATGTAAAACAAAGGGAACAAGACGAGTTAAATGAACTATATCAAATGAGTCAATTTCTGATGGGCCAAGGTGATCGCCATGTGGCAACATTTATGCCTAATTTGAATGGTGAAATGATTACAGAAACTGAAACTGAAAAATTTATCATTTGCCGCTGTCTTGCGGAAGAGAAAAACCCCAACTTTTCACCTGGGCACGAGCTAGCTGTTTTTCATCAAAAAGGGAGACTGTTTCCTTATGAAGTGGAAAAAGCAAACCGGCTAGGGCAATGGAAGTCCATGTGGGAGAAGCGTCTCGACCAGATGGAGCAATTTTGGTATGGAAGATTACGTGCTTTGCCTAATCAAGAGATGGAAAAACGTTTTTTAGAAACTTTTCCTTATTACCTAGGATTAACGGAAAATGCTATTCAATACCTAGTAGACACGGAAATTGACGATTTGCCTCGTTCAGTTGACGCTGCGACGATTTGTCATCATCGGTTCGGGCAAAAAACATGGGGGGAAGACTACGTTTACAAGCTCCCAGCAGATTGGGTCTTCGATCATCCAAGCAGAGATATAGCTGAATATATAAGGGAACAATATTTATTAACATACGCTGTCGATGAAAGGCACATGCATCAGTTTTTAAGTGAATATGAAAAGGTAAATCCGCTTTCTTCTTTTTCATGGAGACTGTTATATGCTAGACTTCTTTTTCCCGTTCATTATTTTGAGGTCATTGAAGGGTATTACAGTGTACAAGATGAGAGGCAAAAACAAAAGTATTATGAGAAGCTGGAAGGAGTATTAGCTCATTCTTCTCACTACGAAGCTTTTCTGAAGCGCTTTTACCAGTCGGTGGGTATTTCAACGTCTCGTTATCACATTCCTGAATTAACATGGATTCATTAAAAAGCGATTACTATAGAATATGATAAAATAGAAAAATAGGTGTTGGATAATCCAAACCTGTTTTTCTATTTTGTTTTTGTGCATGCAGTTTAAAAAGGATAAAGAGGTGGCGTACATATGGACAAGCCGTTTGTATTTATTACGAGAAAAATACCGAATGAATTAATCGAACCTTTAAAGGGAGTAGCGAATGTGGAAATGTGGGATAAAGAAGATGAGGCAGTCCCTCATGAGCTGCTTTGTGAAAAAGCTAAGCGCGCACATGCTCTATTAACAATGCTTTCAGATCGTATTGACAGTGAATTGCTTACGCAAGCTCCTCATTTAAAGCTTGTAGCTAACTTGGCGGTCGGATTCGATAATATTGATGTAGAAACGGCAACTGAACGAGGAATTATCGTTTCTAATACCCCCGATGTTTTATCTGATACAACAGCAGATTTAACGTTTGGTTTATTAATGAGTGTAGCTAGACGTTTAGTAGAAGCTGCTGGATATGTGAAAGAAAATCAGTGGAAAAGCTGGAGTCCATTTTTGTTAGCGGGTAGAGATATTCATCATAAAACATTAGGTATTGTTGGAATGGGGAAAATTGGAGAGACGCTTGCGAAACGTGCTACAGGTTTTGATATGGAAATCTTGTACCACAATCGAAGCCGCAACCTTCAAGCAGAAAAAAAACTCAATGCAGTTTACTGTGAGTTAAATGAGCTGCTTGAACGATCTGATTTTGTTGTTTGTTTGACACCGTTAACGGACGAAACCAAACATTTATTTAATGTTTCAGCATTTGAACAAATGAAAACAACTGCGATTTTTATTAATGCTTCAAGAGGAGCAGTGGTTGATGAGCAAGCATTGTTACATGCGGTTCAATCCGGTGAAATTGCTGGAGCTGGCTTGGATGTATTCGATCAAGAGCCTATTTCTGCTTCTCACCCTCTTCTTCAGTTACCTAATGTTGTAGCTCTTCCTCATATCGGCAGTGCGAGTATCGAAACGCGCACGGAAATGATTTCTTTATGTGTTAAAAACATTAAAGCAGTACTTACAAACGAGTCTCCTATTACAATTGTAAATAAAGAAGCGTTTGCGAAAAAATCATAACAGAAAAAGGCAATTTCATTTCCGTGAAATTGTCTTTTTTTTGTTAAAAAACAGTGGGAGCCATGTTATGATAATAAAATGAAATATTTTAAAAATTTACATTTATCTTTATATACCAATTTTTTTAACGAGTTTACGAGAAAAGATGGCAAGTAAACCTTGTAAAAAAGAAAAATAAGGTCTATAATGTCCTCTATAAGAGAACAAATGTATACGTAGAAAGAACACAGAGGTGAGGAATATGACAAAAAGTATTTCAGTAGGATTATTAGGGTTAGGAACGGTAGGAAGCGGAGTAGTCAAAATTATTGAAAATCATCAGGATAAATTAAGTCATCAAGTCGGGTGTCCTGTAGAAGTTAAAAAAGTAGTAGTTAAAGATATTGATAAGAAACGTGACGTGGAAATCAGCGAAGATAAATTAACAACGAATGTTGAAGACGTTTTACATAACGCGGAGATTGACGTTGTCATTGAAGTAATGGGTGGCGTTGAAGAAACAAGAGACTATATCTTAACAGCCCTTCGTAATAAAAAGCATGTTGTAACGGCAAACAAAGATTTGATGGCAGTTTACGGCTCAGAATTGTTAACAGTAGCTTCTGAAAATAACTGTGATTTATTTTATGAAGCAAGTGTAGCAGGCGGTATTCCAATTCTTCGTGGATTAGCAGATGGATTAGCATCTGATCGTATTACCAAAATGATGGGAATTGTAAATGGTACAACAAACTTCATTTTAACGAAAATGACAAAAGAAGGAAGCGCTTATGATGAAGTGTTAAAAGAAGCGCAGGATTTAGGATATGCTGAAGCGGATCCAACTTCTGACGTAGGTGGTTTAGATGCTGCTCGCAAAATGGCAATCTTGGCTACACTAGGATTTTCAATGAAAATTGACTTGGACGATGTTCGTGTTCAAGGTATTACAGAAGTAACGGAAGAAGACTTGCAATATAGTAAACAATTAGGCTATACGATGAAACTGATTGGATATGCACATCGTGACGGCGACAATGTAGAAGTGAGTGTTCAGCCAACTCTTTTAGCAGACACACATCCTCTTGCTTCAGTAAGCGATGAGTACAATGCTGTATATGTATACGGAGAAGCTGTTGGAGAAACGATGTTTTATGGACCGGGGGCAGGAAGCCTGCCAACTGCCACTGCTGTCGTATCAGATTTAGTAGGTGTTATGAAAAACATGCGTTTAGGTGTGAATGGTAAAAGTGCGGTAACGCCTCAGTATCCAAAACAGTTAAAAGCAGAAGATGAAATGTTCTCGAAGCATTTCTTACGTATTCATGTTAAAGATCAAGTTGGAGCATTTGCAAAATTAACAACGCTATTTTCAGAGCGTGGCGTGAGCTTCGAAAAAATTATTCAACTTCCTGTGAAAGGAAGCGAATTAGCTGAGATTGTTGTTGTTACACACAAAACATCTCAAAAAGATTATGAGGAAATCCTTCAGCAGCTTCGGGATTTACCAATTGTAGAAAATGTAAAGAGCAGTTACCGCGTAGAGGGAGTTGGCACAGTATGATGTGGAAAGGTCTATTAGCTGAATATAAAGAGTTTTTACCTGTAACAGAGAAAACACCTATGCTTACACTACATGAAGGAAATACACCTTTAATTCATCTTGCTCATTTATCAAAAGAGCTAGGCATTGATTTACATGTGAAAGTAGAAGGGTTAAATCCAACGGGGTCATTTAAAGACCGCGGAATGGTAATGGCTGTAGCAAAAGCCAAAGAAGAAGGAAGCAATACGGTTATTTGTGCATCTACAGGTAACACATCCGCAGCTGCAGCAGCTTATGCATCACGCGCTGGCATGCGCTGTATCGTTGTTATTCCAAATGGAAAAATTGCGATGGGGAAATTAGCTCAAGCTGTTATGTATGGTGCAGAAATTGTAGCAATTGAAGGAAACTTTGACCAAGCACTTTCTATGGTTCGTAAGCTGAGTGAAACATCACCGGTTGCACTTGTAAACTCTGTAAACCCATACCGTATTGAAGGGCAAAAAACAGCTTCTTTCGAGATTTGTGAACAGCTTGGAAAAGCGCCTGACGTTTTAGCTATCCCAGTGGGGAATGCAGGAAATATTACAGCTTACTGGAAAGGCTTCAAAGAATACAGTGAGCGTCACCAAACGTCTCTTCCTCACATGCACGGGTTTGAAGCAGAAGGTGCAGCGGCGATCGTGCGTAATCAAGTTATCGAAAATCCAGAAACAATTGCAACGGCTATTCGAATCGGAAATCCAGCAAGCTGGGATTATGCTGTAAACGCAGCAAAAGAATCAAACGGGAAAATTGATGAAGTAACAGATGAACAAATCTTAGAAGCATATCGTACAATTGCACGCAAAGAAGGTGTATTTGCAGAGCCAGGTTCTTGCGCTTCAATAGCTGGGGTGTTTAAAGATGTAGCTTCTGGTAAAATTGCAAAAGGTTCAACGGTTGTAGCTGTACTAACAGGTAACGGATTAAAAGATCCAAACGTAGCAATCGATGCTCATAACGTAAAGCCAGTGGTTTTACCAAATGATGAAGAAAAGGTATTTGAGTATATCCAAGGTGTCGTTGCTTCATGCTAGAAAATGAGCGTTTTGTCATTACGGTCCCAGCTAGCTCTGCTAATTTAGGGCCAGGATTTGATTCCATTGGAGTGGCTTTATCTCGCTACTTAAGATTAACAGTAGAGTGTCATGAGGAATGGATTTTTATCCCTGAAACGAAAGAAGTGCAAAGTATTCCTACAGGTACAGATAACTTAATGTATGAAGTGGCACAAGACGTGGCTCGTCAATTTAACATTGACCTTCCAAGTGCGAAGATCAATGTTTGGAGCAACATTCCATTAGCAAGGGGACTTGGAAGCAGCGCATCGGCTATCGTAGCTGGAATCGAGCTGGCTAATGTACTGTGTGACTTGCGTTTATCAAAAAGAGAAAAGCTTCGCATCAGCAGCTTAATGGAAGGACATCCTGATAACGTCAGCCCGTCTATTTACGGCGGCATCGTTGTTGGTTACCATCATGAAAATGAAACATATATTGCTCAAATACCTGAATTTGATGTCGATATCGTGATGGCCATTCCAGAATATGAATTAAAAACAACCGATGCTCGTGATGTGCTGCCTTTGGATATTAATTATCGCCACGCAGTAGAAGCTGGGGCAATCGGGAACATGCTAGTAGCAGCCCTTTTAAATAAAGATTTATCTCTGGTAGGCGAATTTATGGAGAAAGATTTATATCACGAACCTTATCGTATGAGACTCGTGCCAGAGCTTTCTCTTGTGCGAAAAGAAGCAAAAGCTCTCGGCGCATACGGTGTGTCACTAAGTGGAGCCGGTCCGAGTGTATTATGTTTAGCACCAAAAGGAAAAGGCAAAGCGATTGCCGAACATATGTATGCTTTACTGCCGAACTGCGAAATAGATGTTTTACAAATTGACCGCAAAGGTGTATTTGTAGAAGCTGAAGTCACAACGAGTTAATAAAAAAATCCTCATTCATTTGAATGAGGATTTTTTATTCGCAAGCCCCAATAAAATGGGAGGTTGCTTTTATAATAAAATCAAAGAGATTAGAATACTTGTTCTACTTCAACTACACCAGGTACTTCTTCTAAAAGGGCACGTTCGATACCAGCTTTTAGCGTGATTGTTGAACTTGGGCAGCTTCCGCAAGCGCCTAAAAGACGTAACTTTACAATACCATCCTCTACGTCTACTAGCTCACAGTCTCCACCGTCGCGAAGTAAAAACGGACGAAGTTTTTCTAATACTTCTTGAACTTGCTCGTGCATTTCTGACATAACTATCGACTCCTTTCTTCTACTCTTATTATAAACGGTCTTTCATGAAAAATCTATTGGAGTATGCATCGTAATGTTACCTTAAAAGAAAAAGATGTGCAATGAATTAGTTTTGTGTAAAATAGTATTCATAATGAAGTAAAAGTGTGAATAATCGTACAGTTTGAATGTAAAGATTTAAGGGGGATGTGCTATGCAATCAACTGAGGTAGAAGTGTGTATTTATGGAGCTGAAATTGTTTGTGCAAGCTGCGTTAACCTGCCGTCTTCAAAAGACACCTATGATTGGCTAGAGGCAGCTATTTCTCGTAAATATCCGAATCAGCCGTTTGCTATCACGTATGTAGATATAAACGAGCCGCATACGGATCCGGAAAAAACAGCTTTTGCCAAGCGTGTGATTGAAGAAGATTTATTCTATCCTGTAGTGGTCATTAACGGAGAAATTGTTGGGGAAGGCAACCCGAAATTAAAGCGCGTATTTGAGGAAATGGAGAAGTATGGTTTCTGCGCATCATAATGAAAAAAGCCGTTAGATTGTCAGTCATCTAACGGCTTTTATTTTATCCACTATGGTGTTTATACATCCAAAGAATACCTGATTTTAATAATCGAGCTACGCGTCCTGTAATTGGACGTTCGGCAACTAAGCCAAATCCATGCTTTTTGCCTAATGAACCAAGTATGCCTTTTAATTTAATAGTTGGCAATTCATCCGGAAGCGCTTCGCCTTTCCAGCGGTGAAGAAGTACTTGCACGATTTGTTCAGCTTGACCTTCTGCCAGCTGAGCGCTTGGTGCATGCGGTAGGCTTGCACAATCACCTAAAATGTAGACATTTTCGTCGTCAGGCAAGTTATGGTATTTCGTTAAGACGACGCGTCCTTGAGGGTCTTTTTCTACGTCTAAATCGCGTACCACTTTATTTGGCTGGATACCTGCTGTCCACACGATTGCATCGCTTTGAATGGGCTCATCATGATTATAAAGAATGTTCGGTTCTACTTTTGTAATATTAGCACTATTTACGATTTCAACACCGTTTGAAGTAAACCAAGTTTGAACGTAATTACTTAAACGTTCTGGGAAAGCAGACAAAATTAATTTACCGCGGTCAAATAAGATGATTTTTAAATCCGGGCGGCTTTCTCTTAGCTCGCTTGCTAGTTCTACTCCGCTTAATCCAGCTCCTACAATTGAAACAGTAGCGTGGGCTGGCAAGTTGTTTAATGTCTGATAAGTTGCTCGTGAAGCATCAATGGATTGAATGCTGTATGTATGCTCAAGAGCTCCCGGAACTCCATGATATTTATCTTCGCATCCGAGTCCTACAATCAGGTCATCATAAGCGATCATTTGATCATCCACATAGACACATTTCTCTTTTAGGTCTATGCGTTTTACACAGCCGTAGTGAATCTTTAAGCGAGGGTGTTCAGGAAAAGCAACACGAACATGCTGATCAGAAATTGTTCCAGCTGCAAGTGCATAGAATTCAGTTTTTAGTGAGTGATAAGGTGCTTTGTCAATAAGTGTTACTTCTACATCGTTAGGCAATTGATTCGGAAAAAGGCGCTGCAAAACGCGCATACCACCGTATCCGCCGCCCAGTATGACAAGGTTCTTCATGTGAATTTCCCCTTTAGCTTCATGCATTTTTGTTTTCTCTCTATTATTCTTGCTTTTAAGAATAGGAGAGTACAAATTACCGTTAATAAGGATGGTTGCCAAAAAGATATGAAAGGCTATATAAGATAACATATTTTACTTAAATAATAATTTAATATAACCTCGTTTGGTTTTCTATACATAAAAGTATAACTAAATTAATAAAAAACCACAATATGTTTCAACATAATTTCAAGCTATCTCTATAATAAAGCTTTATTTATACGTTTTTTTGAAAAAGTCTGTGAAGCTAAAAAGCGTGCGCAAAATGAACGTGAATTTCCAAAGTTGACGTTGAAAATGAAAGAAGATAGGATAAACTAATAGTAGAGAGGTGAAAAACGTGATACAGCCAATTATTGAATTTTGCGTTAGTAATTTAGCCAGTGGTTCTCAAGCAGCTTTAGCAAAGCTTGAAAAAGATCCAAATCTAGATATCATTGAATACGGATGTTTAGGTTATTGCGGGAAATGTTCACAATCTTTATTTGCCTTGGTAAATGGAGAGATTGTTACAGCGGAAACACCTGAACAGTTAGTGGATAATATTTACATTCATTTAGAAGAAAATCCAATGTTTTAAACTATCCCCGCTGTCGTATCTCTTTTTATCAGGAGAGGGACATGAGGCTAATAGAATAGATGATGTAAGCACGGCTAGTCTTGCCGTGCTTTTTTATGCGTTTTTGCCCAAATATCTGCGCTTTAATCATTCTCTTTGCAATCATAATGCTTCTTGTGTTTTTTAATACTCCAAATGAGGACAAAATAAAAAACCCCTTAATCTTTATGATTAAGGAGCTAAAAAAACGGGGGATGATATTATTGTGTACAAAAGAGAATCACTTTATACTAGAGCTACATAAAAAAATAATGGGTGATAATATGAAAAAATTTCAGTTTACAAAAATGCATGCACTTGGCAACAACTATATCTACGTAAATATGTTTGAAGAACATATAGAAGAGCAAGAGTTAGCACCGCTTGCTGTAAAAGTCTCAAATGTTTATACGGGAATTGGATCGGATGGGATGATTCTTATTTGTCCATCTGAACGTGCAGATGTGAAAATGCGCGTATTTAATAATGACGGCTCGGAAGCAAAAAACTGCGGAAACGGTTTAAGATGTGTAGCTAAATATGCATATGAACATAATTTAGTAACAAGCGAAAGATTTTTTATCGAAACGCTTTCTGGAGTTGTAGAAGCAACGGTGCATCCGCAGGGAAATGAAGTTCCAGAAGTGACAATCGATATGGGAGCGCCTCTTTTAGCTAGAGAACAAATTCCAATGACGGGAGCAAGCCAAGACCAAGTCGTTAATGAAGAGATGGAATTTGGAAAAGAACGGTTAAAAGGGACGGCTGTATCAATGGGAAATCCTCACGTTGTCTTTTACGTAAATAATATTGAACAAGCGCCTCTTACTACATTAGGGCCTGTGGTTGAAAAAGATTCGCGTTTTCCAGAAGGAGTGAACGTTGAATTTGTCGAGGTAGTGAACGAAAGAGAGCTGAATTTTCGTGTATGGGAAAGAGGTTCGGGTATCACTCAAGCATGTGGAACAGGAGCATGTGCTGCTGTTGTTTCGTCTGTATTAAATGAGAAGACGAAAAAAGATGTTCCTACTGTCGTACACCTCGCTGGAGGAGATTTAACGATTGTTTGGCAAAATAAAGGCAATGTATTAATGACAGGTCCAGCCAATGTGATTTGTGACGGCGCGTATTATTATTAGAAACGAAGAAGCAGACGATTTGTCGTCGCAGACATTTCGTCGTATACTAAACAAAAAAGGAGGTCTGTTTAAAAATGAGTCAAGATATCCTAACAATTACAGAAGCTGCAAGCTTTCAAATAAAAGATATGATGAAAGAACATGAAGAAGAAAATGCTTATTTACGTGTTAATGTAAATGGAGGAGGCTGTTCAGGTCTTTCTTACGGCATGGGTTTTGCTCACGAAGTAAATGAAAACGATACGCTGTTTGAACAACATGGCATTAAGATTCTTGTAGATAGCGAAAGTGCTCCAATTTTAAAAGATGTAAAAATTGATTACAAGCAATCTATGCTAGGCGGAGGGTTTACAATTGATAACCCGAACGCCATTGCAGCATGCGGCTGCGGCTCTTCTTTCCGTACAGCAAGCAACGCAGGTGCTCCTGAAGAGTGCTAAATATATTTTTATAAAAAAGCTTTCTTCATCTGATCTGGTGAAGAAAGCTTTTTTAGTGAGGAATTTTTGTATGTTACATCATCTGTCAAACTTGTTGACTGAATAATCAGTCTTTTTTATACTCAATAAAAAAGAGGAGATGAACGGATTTGATAGATGTGACTCGTTACGACGCGGAACAAGTAGGAGGTTACGGAAGTTTTCGCAAAAAAAACACCCTGCCTATTCTATGGAAGGGGTTTATAAACTGGTTAAAACTTGAAAATGGGAAAATGGAGTCTAAGGATGTAAAAAGTATTCACTTCAGTGAATCGCATTTATTTGTTCAGCATTTGCCTTTTTCCTCAGGTGAAGCCTGTCATCAAAACTCGTCCTCTGCGCCTCTTAACCATTCTGAACCTTACATTCGCTATTATGAAAATGCTAACGCATCTCTGGCTGAAAGCTACGGAGCAGTTGAAGGAGAGCATATTCTGCTGATTGAACGTATTGCCGGTCAATCAGAGGTAGTAAAATATTTAAGCAAGCTCGAAGGTTTGAAGACCTACAGGATGAGCGTAACTAGTCAAGAAGGAAACCATTCCTTTTATGAAATCTGTTTAATAAGCAGTGATGCGGAAATGATGAGTGAAATCATTCATCGAATGGTTACACCAATCCAGCAATGAAAAAAAGCAGGCGAGAGCCTGCTTTTTTTATGAGAACATTGACGTACTGTGCATAGGCTGTAAGCGAGCCTTTGGATCAATGTATGCCTTAGCGTTATTAACGGCAGTCGGACCTTCGCCAAATCCTGCCACGATGAGTTTTACTTTTCCATCATATGTGCAGACATCACCTGCTGCATAGATGCCAGGAATGTTTGTTTCTTGCCTTGAGTTAACAACAATTGCATTTTTCTCTAAATCTAAGTCCCATTCTTTAATTGGACCTAGAGAAGAAACAAATCCAAAGTTTACAATAACATCATCTACGTCTACTACTGTCTTTTCTTCACCTTTTGTGTTTTCTAACACAACTTGTGTAATACGGTCATCTCCAACAAATTCAACCGGTACATACGGTGTTTTAATATCAACTGATGAATTATGCAAGTTTTCTACGCTGTGTTCATGAGCGCGGAACTTGTCTCGACGATGCGTTAACGTTACTTTTTCTGCGATCGGCTCTAACATAAGAGACCAGTCTACAGCAGAATCCCCGCCCCCGCATACTAATACTTTGCGGCCTTTGAATTTATTCATATCATCCACAAAATAATGAAGGTTCGTTTGCTCGAACTGTTCTGCGTTTTCTAGCTCGATTTTACGGGGCTTAAATGCACCGTTTCCAGCCGTAATAATAATTGTTTTTGAATAGTGAACTTCAGAATTAGTAGTTAATCGAAATACGCCGTCCGCTTGTTTTTCTACCTTTTCTACGGCTTGCTCTAGCGCAACTGCAGGTTTAAATTGATCCATTTGCTCTTTTAGGTTATTGACTAATTCTTGAGCGCGTACTTTTGGAAAACCAGCTACATCATAAATATATTTTTCAGGATATAAAGCAGAAAGCTGTCCACCAAGCTGTGGTAAGCTTTCAATAATTTTTACGCTCGCTTGACGCATACCGCCATAAAATGCTGTAAATAAGCCTGTAGGGCCGCCTCCGATGATGGTAATATCATATACTTGTTTATCTTCTTTCATTTATAATCACCTCTAGATTGTTCTGTGCCAATGCATATTCTACTTTATGATAGCATAGTAAATTATAAAATATCATTAAAACACGCTGGAATGTTTGAGAAACTTTCTCAACTTAAAGATCAGTATTTGTAATCATTAACATAACCACACGTTTTGGTCAAATATAAAACTGGGTATACAGGAAAGTAATTGAAAATTAAAAAGCTTGTAAATACAAAGTGAAGGGTTGAAAAACCGATTAAAAAAGCATAAGATGTTTGTGTAAATCAAGCTAGGACTTACGCTTACATTTTTTTGAAAAAGAAAAAATGTATTTTTTTAAAAAAGAACGTGAAGTGATTCACATTATTTTTCTTATGTGAATAATAAATGGATAGCGATGATCGTTCTTGCTCAAACTAACATAAAAAAGCAAACCAAATAAAATTGCTCTTATCATTATATTTGTAAGACATACTTGTGACTATAACTAAAAAAGGTGGATGACATTCCTATGAAAAAGCCTAAAATCGTCATTTTGGGTGCCGGGTATGGCGGCATTATGACAATTGTTAATTTACAAAAAAAACTGGGTGCTAGTGATGCGGAAATTGTTTTGGTAAATAAAAACGATTACCATTACGAAACGACATGGCTTCATGAAGTATCAGCAGGTACAATTCATCAAGATCGCTCTCGTGTTCCTGTTAAAAATTTAATTAACACAAATAAGGTTACATTTATCAAAGACACGGTCGTAGATATTAAGTTAGATGAAAAGCGTGTTCTTCTTGAAAACAGTGAGCTAACGTACGATTATTTAGTTGTTGCTTTAGGGTATGAAGCAGAAACTTTCGGAATTAAAGGTTTAAAAGAACATGCATTTACCATTACAAGCATTAATGCAGCACGTCAAATTCGTGAGCATATTGATTATGTGTTTGCGACGTACAACAATGAAGTGGAAAAAAGAGACGAACTTCTGACCATTATTGTTGGGGGCGCTGGCTTTACCGGCATTGAATTTGTGGGAGAATTAGCAAATCGAGTCCCACAGCTTTGCAAAGAATTTGATATTCCTCGTGAAAAAGTACGCGTTATTTGTGTAGAAGCAGCGCCTACGGCTTTGCCAGGTTTTGATCCAGAACTTGTAGAATATGCGGTAACACAACTAGAACGAAAAGGAATCGAGTTCAAGATCGGAACAGCGATTAAAGAGTGTACAGAAGAAGGAATTATTGTATCAAAAGATGACCAAGTAGAAGAAATCAAATCAGCAACAGTTGTATGGGCTGCGGGTGTTCGAGGCAGTCATGTGATTGAAAAAGCTGGATTTGAGAACATGCGCGGACGTGTAAAAGTAAGCAATAGCTTGCTGGCACCAGGGCATGAAGATGTGTTTGTTATTGGAGATTGTTCGCTAATGATTAACCCTGAAACAGAACGTCCTTATCCGCCAACAGCTCAAATTGCTATGCAGCAAGGCGGTACCTGCGCTGAAAATATTAGCCGTTTGATGAAAGGTCAAAAAGAATTAAGCGAGTTCAAACCAGATATTAAAGGAACGGTATGTTCGTTAGGGCATGATGACGCAATTGGCGTTGTATACGGTCGAAAGCTATTTGGTTCAAGCGCATCTTTTATGAAAAAAGTTGTTGATAATCGCTCGCTTTTCCTTCAAGGCGGAGCAGGTCTTGTATTGAAAAAAGGAAAATTTAATTTCTTTTAAAACAAAAAGCAAAAGGTCTTTAAGCCTTTTGCTTTTTTGGTATTAACTTACTTTTCTGTGATTGACGCTTTCATT
Source organism: Priestia sp. P5_B4 (assembly GCF_056400385.1). Taxonomy (NCBI): domain Bacteria; kingdom Bacillati; phylum Bacillota; class Bacilli; order Caryophanales; family Bacillaceae; genus Priestia; species Priestia sp. P5_B4. The sequence goes on along the minus strand of NZ_JBFULJ010000006.1, from coordinate 28,038 downwards.
ACTCTTAAGTAAACTGAGAGTATAAAGAGTAACGGAGGCGAAAAGCAATGGAAATGAGTGTGCCTGTACTAATTATCTCCATCTTGTTGTTTTTTGTTTTGTTTTTTGGAATCGGTTTCTTATTGAATATGCTGCTTCGCATGTCTTGGATTATGGCCATTATTTATCCCGTGATTTTTATTTTTATTATTGATGATGTAAGAGCGGTGGATTACATTCAACATCCCGCTCACTCCTTTCAGCAGCTAGGGACAAAAGTGCTGTCTTTAGCCACAGCTGACATTGTGATTTTAATGGCTGGTTTTATAGGTGCACTAGCTTCAGGCATTACCATTAAATCTTTACGAACAAGAGGGTACCAAATGTTTTAAATGTAAATTCTTCTCGCAAACGAATAATTTGTTTTTATGTTGGAAACAAATAGATTCGTGAGAGGAGTTGTGGAAATCACAATGATTGGAAAAATAGCAAAGCGATTCATTATGTGCCTACTACTGGTCGGAGCGCTGTTTACAACATATGAAGCAATTACCGGCGTCCCAATAACCACAGTCATCAAATATATGCCTTTTATAAACAGTACAGGGCATCCTCTAATGAATAAAAGGCTCTTGCCATCATTTCTAAAACCACTAAGAGCTGAAGCGGCTAGCAATGACAAAGAGCGTCTGACGATTGAAGAAGCATTTGATTGGTCGCGTTATCCAACTAAGAATGTATTGGCTACGGGTTACACAGCTGGTTACGAATCAACTGGGAAAAATCCCAACCATCCAGGGTATGGTATTACATATTCGGGCGTTAAAGTAAAACGTGACTTGTATTCAACCATCGCTGCTGATTTAACCATATTTCCAATCGGCACGATCTTGTTTATTCCGGGCTATGGCTATGGAGTGGTAGCAGATAAAGGTGGGGCTATTAAAGGCAATCATCTTGATTTATATTTTGAGACTGTTTCCGATGTGTACAACATATGGGGTAAAAAAGAATTAAACGTCTATGTAGTAAAATCAGGGGACGGCCGCTTAACTGAAGAAGAGTTAACAATGCTGAATGAAAAAAAGTCGATGCAAGTTTTTCGCCAGCAGGTAAAATAAACGAGAAACACATGAAGAACTCTTCATGTGTTTTCTTATGTTTTATGGCCATACATAATACGTTACAAAAGCAACTGCTATCCCGGTTAAGGCCCCAAAGAAAACTTCAATAGGCTTATGTCCAAGTAGCTCTTTTAGCTTCACTTGTTTTTCGTCTTCTTCATTGGTCGCCCACAGCTTTGCCTCTTTTACTGCGCGCTGAAAGTCTTCAACCAAACGATTTAAAACCGTTGCTTGCTCTCCTGCATGTCTTCTTACTCCTTTAGCATCGAACATGACAATAATGGCAAAAATAGCGGAGAGAGCAAAAATAGGGGATTTAAGACCTTCTGCTAGCCCAATGGCAGTTGCTAAGGAAGTTACTGCTGCGGAGTGGGAGCTTGGCATGCCTCCCGTACTAAAAAATAAGCTGCCGTCTATTTTCTTAGTAGCTACAAAAGAAAGGGGAATCTTAATAAATTGAGCAAAGAAAATAGCGATTAATGAACTCCAAAGTGGAAAATTTGAGAATAAATCCATTGAGACGTCCTCCCTCAACTTAAAATGTCTGAAAAGCTAAACCCGTATGATGAAAAAAGCGGTAGATGAAAGTATATGTGTGAAACTAAGGTTTTTGAACTGTGATTAAAAATTGTATTTCTGCTATCATATGTAATATAGATGAAAATAGTGGTGAATATGATATATATTCCACTTGCTGAATAGATTAAACAAAGCAGATGATAAATAAAAATAAAATCTCTATACGTAAAAGGGAGGAATTTTATGTTTTCGCATGTAGAAACATTTGGTGCTGATCATCAAACAGAAGCGCTCGTAATCGGGTTATTTAATCAAAATCAACAATTTGAAGGCCTTCTAAAAGAAATTGATGAAGCTTTAGGTGGACAGCTCATTCATTTGATTAAAGAAGGGGATATACGTGTACAAGAAAAACGTATATCAACGATTCATACACTAGGAAAATTAGGAGCAAAACGTCTTTATTTTGTGGGACTCGGACGAAAGCAAGCGCTAACTAAAAATGGGCTCAAAGAGAGCTTTGGGCTGTTATTTAAAAAGTTAAAAGAAGCGAAGATTTCAAACGCATCGGTTGCCCTTTCTACATTTGATACAGGAGCGTGGTCAGAGCAAGAAACTGCAGCTTTATTAGGAGAAGCTCAACAGCTTGCTATGTACGAGTTTGAAAACTACAAAAAGAAATCAAACGAACCTGACAAGCAGCTTGAGAAAATTGAACTGTTTTCTTTTTATAAAGACGTGGTACAATCTGCTTTGGTTGGATATACGTATGGAAAAGCAACAAACTCAGCGCGCACCCTTGTTAACTTACCAAGCAACATGCTAACGGCTACAGATTTAGCTAATTATGCAGTAGAAATGGCACATACATATGGTTTTGAATATGAAATTTTAGAAAAAGAAGAGATGGAAACATTGGGAATGGGCGCACTGTTAGCAGTTAATCAAGGTTCCGCAGAGCCTCCTAAAATGATTGTCCTGAAATATCAAGGAAAAGAAAAATGGGAAGACGTTATTGGGTTAGTAGGAAAAGGGATTACCTTTGACACAGGTGGTTACTCTATTAAATCTAAAGACGGGATTGTAGGTATGAAAACAGATATGGGAGGAGCTGCATCTGTTCTTGGTGCAATGGAAGCGATTGGAGAATTAAAACCTCATCAAAACGTAGTAGCTGTCATTCCATCAACTGACAACGTTATTAGCGCGCATGCTTTTAAGCCAGATGACGTAATTACAGCAATGAATGGAAAGACAATAGAAGTACTGAATACAGACGCTGAAGGGCGTTTAGCGTTAGCTGATGGTATCTCCTATGCCAAACACCACGGAGCAAATTATTTAGTAGACGTGGCGACATTAACGGGTGGTGTAATTGTAGCTCTTGGTACACATACAACGGGGGCAATGACGAATGATTCTGCTTTATTGCAGCAAATAGAAAAAGCGAGCATTGAGACAGGCGAACCGATTTGGGAGCTGCCTATTACAGAACGAGACAAAAAGCGTGTTCGGGGAAGTAAGGTAGCAGATTTAAATAACTCTCCTGGACGAGAGGGGCACGCAATTATGGCAGGAACTTTTATTGGTGAGTTTGCAGAGCAAACACCATGGGTTCACTTGGATATTGCTGGAACTGCAACATCCGCTGCTTCTCATGAGTTAGGACCTTCAGGTGCAACAGGCGTGATGGTGCGAACACTAGCTGCAATGGTTTGTTTATTTGAAGCCAATTAATGAAAAAAGTATAGCAGTGATAGAAAGAAACGTAAAAAGAAGCATCGATGATGCTTCTTTTTTAATATGTTTACATAATGTTTTTTCTTTTTAGTAAGAAAAGATTATTTAGAAAAATCCTTATATCGTCAAGGGTGTAGAGAAGTTAAACAAACGTTTATTTAGTAAGATGATTGACTTTTTTTCTATACCTAATATAATGAATATGTTGTTTATCTCTCTAATGTTTTAATGAGATAAAGTAAAAAGAAAAATGGAGGTTTCAAAATGAATGCAGTATTAATAGCTGTGCTCGTGATGCTGATTTTGAGCTTAATGCGCATCAACGTTGTCTTTTCTTTAGCAGTAGGAGCGCTAATTGGAGGGCTTGTTGGCGGTATCAGCCTCACAGATACAGTAAGTATATACACAGATGGTCTTGGAAATAGTGCTTCTGTTGCATTAAGCTATGCTTTGCTTGGAGGATTTGCAATGGCTGTTTCGCGGACAGGGCTGCCTGATGCCGTTGTTCAACTAGCGTTAAAAATAGTAGGGAAAGAAGGAGAAACGAAAAAGAAGTCACTGTCAAAAGTACTGATCTTATTGATCATCCTTATTATTTCATGTTTTTCTCAAAACGTTATTCCGGTTCACATTGCATTTATTCCGCTTTTAATTCCACCTCTATTAAAAGTATTTAATCAGTTAAAAATCGATCGCCGATTAGTCGCAACCGTTATTACGTTTGGACTGGTTACACCTTATATGTATTTGCCGGCAGGATTCGGTAAGATTTATCACGACATTTTATTTACTAACATTAAAGAAAGTGGACTAACGATTGATAAAGGAGATATTACCGCAGCGATGGCTCTGCCAGCTTTAGGAATGATAGCGGGCTTATTGTTTGCTGTTTTTATTTCATACCGCAAACCACGTCGGTATGAAGACATTGATATTGATCAAGGTGCAGAAGAGAGTACAGGTTATACAACAAGAGGCATTATTATAGCTTTGGTTGCGATTGTAGCAGCTTTAACTGTGCAGCTCTTAGTAGATTCTATGATTTTTGGCGCGCTGGCAGGAATTGTTGTACTTTACTTCAGCGGAGCTTTGAAGTGGAGTGAAGCAGATCCAGTATTAACAAACGGAATGAGAATGATGGCTTTCATTGGATTCGTTATGCTGTCAGCCTCTGGTTTTGCAAAAGTTCTTCAAGAAACTGGAGATGTAGAAGCGCTTGTAAAAGATTCTGTTGCTCTTATTGGAGGGAATCAAATGCTGGGGGCATTTCTTATGCTTGTCATCGGGCTTTTAGTGACAATGGGCATTGGTTCTTCTTTCTCTACTATTCCAATTATCGCGACGATTTTCGTTCCTCTTTGCTTAGAACTTGGTATGAGTCCAATGGCAACGATTTGTATTGTTGGTACAGCAGGAGCGCTTGGAGACGCTGGTTCACCAGCTTCAGACAGTACGCTTGGACCCACATCTGGATTAGCAGTCGATCGTCAGCATGATCATATTTGGGATACGTGTGTACCAACTTTTCTTCACTATAACATTCCACTTATTATTTTTGGGTGGATTGCCTCGGTTATCTTGTAAATAGAGGCCCGGTAATGAAAAAAAGCAGCCGATCAAAACCGGCTGCTTTTTTCATGCTTGAGAAAGAGTAGAAGCAGTACTGTCACAAGCTCCTAATGCTTGCTCTACAGCCTGAAGAGATTGTTCAATACGTTCACGATTTGAATCTTTCTCTACTGTTTGAAGAGCTTGTTCAAGGCTTGCTTTTGCCTGATTTAATGATGTGCAAGAATCTTGCACGTAACCTCTAGCGTTTTTAGACATTCTTCTTCCTCCTAACTAACCAAAAATGAGAATCAATAAGTAGTATGAGTAATTTGCAGGGAATTATGAGGAGAAATAATAAAAAGGATTAACTCTTATGAAAGGAGTTAACCCTGTCAGCCTAACTGTTTAAATTGGTTGGAATGTAGAAGTTCAAGCACTTTCTTATCAAGCTCCTTAATTTTCTTTACAGCCAGATTATATTCCAATTCACGGTAATGGTGTTTGCCGCCTGGCTCTTCATCAGCTTCATCAGCTAGTTTGACTACTTTTTGAAGAGGGCGTTGTTGAATTGTTCCTTCAGGCAAATATGAGTCTGTGTGTAGTAAAATAGCTAAAGCAATTTCTTTTGCCGCCTGAGGTTCCTCACCCAAACGAATGAGTAATTTATGTGCACGTTCAGCCCCTTTAATAGCGTGAATATCATTTTGACGATACTTCTCATAATCCCACTGACCATTTGTGTACCATTCGTAGTGGCCAATATCATGAAGCAGCGCTGCTTTTGTAGCTAAATCCGGGTTTACATTATGCTGTACGGATAGACGAAACGCATGATAGGCGACGGATACAGCATGCGCAACGCCAGATCGAGTTAAATATTTTTGAGCGATAGGATGCGTGAAAATTTCTACTAGCGTAACATGTCTCATCATGTCATCCCTCCTAAAGAAAAAATATATTTCCAAATACAATATCATATTTGTATCCTAAATACAATTATCGTGTAATTTGTTTTTACATACAAAAATGGCATATATTATAATATTCGAAACGAAACAACATGTACATCTTTTTTTGAAGAAAATAAGACTTTTTTCCTTGTATTTTACCATCTAATATTTAACGATACGTGACAGCAGTCAAATTGGTTATCGGGATGAATAAACGTAATTTTAATATAGTCTGGAGTATAAAAAACATCGATTTTTGTCTTAACACCAGTGGAAAGAATGAGTCTTTTTACTTCACTCATTTTGGATTCTTGAGCAGCAGCTTTTATTTTTTTTATTAAATTTGGCGAAGTATTAGCTCTTTGAATAAATATAGTAGCGCTTTGCATCGTAGAGGGAATAACTTTAAGAGATTGCTGAAATGTCGCGATGTCCGCCTCAGGTAAGTTAGGTACCCTGTATGTATAAGGGTGAGGCATGTAGTACGATGGCCAATAGTAAGACAAGGAAGCAAATGATTTCATATACGAACCCTCCTAGAAAACGGATTTTTATTATGTATATGTAGAGGGTTCGTATATGTTGTAGCAAAATCGTTATTGTATACTAGATACAAAGGGAGGTATGGATATGAAAACAAAAGATACGCTGTTAGAAGCATTAGGAATTGAGATTATTAGTGCGAGTGAACAAAGAGTGGAAGCGACGATGCCTGTTGATGAGCGAACGCGTCAGCCATTCGGGCTTTTACACGGAGGAGCATCGGTGGCGTTAGCTGAAACTGTGGCTAGTCTAGGTGCCATTAAAAGTGTAGATCTCGAAAAAGAAATCTGCGTAGGTTTAGAAATTAATGCCAATCATATTAAAGGGAAAAAAGACGGAATCGTTACAGCTATAGGCGTTCCTTTACATAAAGGAAAAAAAACAGCGGTTTGGGAAGTGAAAATTCAAGATGAAGAAGAGAATTTAATCTGTATATCCAGATGTACGCTTGCTATTCTGCCTAAAGCTTAAACATAAGAATGCTTAGTCTAGAAGGTGTGAGGTATGCTTTTAGAGCCAGGAGGAGCCACCTCACACACTCGTGTTAGAGTTTAAAGAGAATTTGGAAGAGCGGATACGTAAAAAAGTGAAAAAATAGGTAAAAAAATAAGCGAAATTATGTCTACTCGTGACAGTTACCCTGCGCATAGAGACATGCTCTAGAATATAGTAGTAGTAAAGTATTCTTTTTATTCAGCAACTAGAATATTCATAATATTAAAAATAAGAACAGAAAATAGACCTTCCGATTGTTCAATCGTGCTATAATAGCATTAATATAGTAGGGCGGTTTATTTTACAAAGGGGTGATAATATTGGATAAGAACTCTCAGTATTTATTCATTGATTTTGAATTTACAATGCCAGAGTATAAGGGTTTTCCAAAAGGCTTTTTCCCGGAAATCATTGAAGTTGGTTTGGTGTTTGTTAAAAATCAAGAAATCATTGATCGTTTCTCCTCTTACGTACAGCCTACACACTTTACAAAATTAACTGAGCGCTGTAAATCATTTCTCCATATCGAACAAAATCAAGTAAATGAAGGCATTACGCTAGAGCAGCTTGTACAGCGACTGGGCATGTATAAACACAGCACGATCATTACATGGGGGAACATGGATATGAAAGTATTAAGGCAGTGCTGTCAAAAAAATAAGGTGCCATTTCCTTTTGCAGGTAAAGAAATTGATCTTTCAATGGAGTATAAGCGCTTTTTTGGAGATCAAAATCAAACTGGCCTTTGGAAAGCTGTGCAAGAGTACGGTAAAGAAGGAACTGGAAAGCACCACTGCGCGCTTGATGATGCGATGACGACACTTAACATCTTTAAGCTTGTAGAAAAAGATAAGCGGTACCTTCAAAAACCAGAGCCAACGACCATAGGAGATCGAATCGATTTTTCAAAAGTATTAAATAAATTTGCATTATAAAAGCCAAATCACTTCTACGTGAATTTGGCTTTTTACTTAATGAATACCGTACTCTTTTTTTAACTCTTCTAAACAGGCAATACTTGCTTGAGCAAAAGGGCTATCTTTGGCTTGTTGCTCAGCTATCTTTAATTCAAGCGCTTTTTTTAGTGAATTTTTATAATCGGGAACGCTGTCTTCATAGAGATGAACCATTTTTTGAGGAATATTGGCCTGCTCTCGAAATGCAAGTGCTTTTCGCTCATGAAAAAAAGGTACGTCCACTTGTCCAGGGTTATGTAAGTCACCTTGTTCTGGATGCTTTAACACAGCTTGAATCCGCACAACATAATGCAGGTCTCGAACTTGTGTAATTTCACCGATGTATTTCCCAGTTTTATAAAGTGCCGTAACGGTTTGACCAATTGTAAATGTCATATTGCCAGATCTCCTTTAAGTAAATTGTTTGTTATCACCAGTATAAATCAAAACCCTCTACCGTTTCTATGAAAGGATGTTGTACATGATGTATTTAATGTTTTTGCTTTATTTTCCGGAAGATAAAAGAGAATATATTCCTGCTTTTGCTACTATGGCGATTTTTGTACTAGCAGCAGTTGCAGTATGGCGTTTAATCATTAAGATTTCGAAAAAAGAAGAAGAAAAAACGAAGGAGTTAGAAGCAAAGCTAAAAGAACAGGATAATAAGAAATCACTGTAATGAAATGCAAATAAAATGTAAGCGTTTAAAATAATATGTTGCTGGACAATCTATGGAAAGATATCTAAAACTTTCGCTAGTGCATATGCGATTGGAGGGCAACATGAAAAAACTACTACTCATTGGAACCGTGCCTTTTTTCTTGTTAACGGGGTGTATGGAAAAAGAAATATCCAATAAAGAAGTCAAAGTCTATAACGCAGATGGAGATAGCGTCGGTACAGTCAAGTTGAAAGAACAGGCCGATGGAATTGAGTTTACGTACAATTTAAGTGGACTTCCACCTGGCGAACACGGCGTACATATTCATGAAATGGGAATTTGCAAAGCTCCTAACTTTAAAAGTGCGGGCAATCACCTTGATCCTGATAAAAAGAAACACGGACTGTTAAATCCAAAAGGACCGCATTTAGGCGATATGAAAAATATTGTGGTAGAAGACGATCAGACGTATACAGGAACAGATATGGTTCCTCAAGTCACGTTAAAAGAAGGAAAGACATCGCTCGTTAAGCGTATGGATGGTTCATCCCTTGTTATTACCGAACAAGGGGATGACGGAATGACAGAGCCATCAGGTAATTCTGGAAAGAGAATCGCCTGCGGGGTTATTTCAAAAAAACATTAAAAACAGCGTTCTTTCGTGAGAAAGAACGCTGTTTTTTACGTTAAAGCTACTTTTAAGCGATTCAATCCTTCTTGAAGTTGTTCATGTGAACAGCCAATGTTCAAGCGGATAAAGCCTTTTCCATATGTGGAGCTGTATTTTTCACCTTTTTCTACGGCGATTTTACCTTTTTTTAATAAGCGTTCATGTAATTCTTCTTCTGACAAATGCAGCTTGTTGCAGTCAATCCATAGTAAATAAGTTCCTTCAGGCTGAACCACTCGCAGTTCAGGCAAGTTCTCACTTATAAAACGCGTCACGAGATCTATATTTTTCTTCAGATACACAAGCAGTGCTTCTAGCCACTCTTCACCTTCACTGTAAGCCGCCTCTAATCCAATTATTCCGAATGTGTTTAAATTAGAAAATCCTTGCTTTTGCTGCTGCTGAACATACTGTGTGCGCAGTTTCTCATTTGGAATAATAACAGCTGAAGCCTGAAGTCCCGGTATATTAAATGTTTTGCTAGGGGCCATACACGTAATGGTTCGATTGGCCGCATCTTCACTCACCATGCTAATGGGAATGTGTTTATAAGGCTGGTAAATTAGATCAGAATGGATTTCATCTGAAACAATTAATACATTGTATTTTTCACAAAGATCGGCAAGCTTCTTCAGTTCTTCTTTTGTCCACACGCGTCCTACTGGATTATGAGGGCTGCAAAGAATCATTAATTTTACGCCTTCTGCAAATTTTTGCTCTAAATCTGCAAAATCAATTTCGTATTTATCGCCTGAAAGTTTTAACGGATTTTCAACAACTTCTCGATCATTTACCTTTATCATGTTAAAAAATGGAGTATAGACTGGAGGCTGAATTAAAATTGAATCTCCGGGTTCCGTAAATGCTTGAATAGCCATACTTAGGGCAAATACAACTCCTGGACTGTATGTAATCCATTCATGATCAATGGTCCACTGATGCTTTTTTTCTATCCAGGATGATAAAGCATTTGCCGTAGATTCAGTAGGGGAAGTGTAGCCGAAAATACCGTGTTTGACACGCTCATTAATGGTTTGAAGAACATTAGGCGGCGCTTGGAAATCCATATCAGCTACCCAAAAAGGCAGAACATCTTTTGCTCCAAAAACAAGATCAGTTTTGTCCCACTTTACGGACTGCGTACCTGTACGGTTAATTAATTGATCAAAAGAATAAGTAGACAATAAAAGTACCCCCTTTTTTAATATAATAGTTTGCTTATTTTTAATACGTTTGTCAACGAAGTTAACTTGTGAAGTCAATAAAGAAAGTGAAAAAATTGCTGAAGCACGACTAATGAATTTTTTATTAAAGTTAGCGCCTCGTGTGCAATATACGAACCCGCCCCGTCATTATTGAGACAGGGCTTTTTCACCGTACAAGAAATCGACCATATGAGATTGCACAATGTCAGGACACTCTTCTGGTAAAAGGTGCCCAATTTCCTTTAAAGAGACAAAGGTAGAGTCTGTTAAATCATCTTTTAACTTACGTCCGAGATGCAAAGGAACAACCCGGTCTTCTTCTCCCCAAATGAGTAAACTTGGTTTTTTTATGTGCTGCAAATCCTTTGAGGATAGGTCTCCTTCTCGATCGCGAATCATTCTTGTTAAAGCCATAAACGTACGGTCATCCAAAAATGGTTCAGTATAGCCATCAATCATTTCTTCGTCGATTAACTTATGATCAAATACGACATTTTGCAAGTTACCTAATACACCTTTGGGAGAAAGCCACGTTTTTACCCACAGATAAAAGAAGGGAACATAAGAAGACATAACCAATCCATAATGTGAGGGGCCTAAATAAGCTGAGCTGCACAGAAGAACTAGTTTCGATACGCAAGAAGGCTTTAACTTTGCTACGTTTAAACAAACTTGTCCTCCCATTGAGTGTCCCGATAGTACAACATCTTTCAACTTTAAATATTCAATCAACTCGATGACAATTCTGGCTAAATTTTTATACGAGTATTGAAAGGTTAACGATTTTTCACTTCGCCCAAATGGCGGAAGGTCCAGCGTAATGATAGAAAACGTATCTTCAAATAAAGGAATTAAACGTCGAAAGCTAAAACTCGATGATAAAAAGCCGTGAATAAATACAATGGCGGGTTTATCAGGGTGATAGTTATGGCATTCGTAGTAAACATTGACTCCATTAAAAGTACGCTGGTGGCAAGTAATTTTAGATTCAGTCAATTTGTTTCACTCCATCTTTTTCTTTCTAGTCTGTCCTAATTTCCAGCAATCTATAAAATGAAACTCAATTACCGGTATAGATTTCACATTAAAGATGTGTTTAAATTTGATATAATGGAAAAAGTGAAAAAATTTAATCGTTGTAGGAGGGGAACGCGATGTTCTTAGAAGAAAAAGAGTTAGAAATTTTAGAAATTCTAGAAAAAAATAGCCGTATTTCGATAGATAGTATTTCAAAAATGGTGKATTTAACGTTTGAAGAAACCTCTAATATTGTTAAAAAGCTAGAGAGAGAAAAAGTAATTGTACAATATTCAGCTGATATTAACTGGAGACGAGTAGATGGACATGAGGGCGTCACAGCTATGATAGATGTAAAAGTTGCACCAAAGCGAGGAGTAGGCTTTGATGAGATTGCGGAGCGCATCTATCGTTTTCAAGAAGTGAAATCCGTGTACCTAATGTCAGGAGCATATGATTTGTCTGTTATTATTGAAGAAAAATCAATGTCTGAAGTAGCATTTTTTGTTTCTGAAAAGCTTTCTACGCTAGACTCTGTTTTATCTACAACGACTCACTTTATTATGAAAAAATACAAGCACGATGGTACCATCTACGACCAAGGCGATGAAGATCGCAGAATCGTGGTGTCTCCGTAATGAAAGAGCGCTTGTCAACAACTGTACAACAGCTGAAACCTTCAGGTATTCGCCGCTTTTTTGATTTAGCAGCAAGTATGGATAACGTCATCTCTCTTGGAGTAGGTGAACCTGATTTTGTCACATCTTGGGCTGTTCGAGAAGCGAGTATTTTATCGTTGGAAAGAGGATATACCTCTTATACAGCAAATGCGGGGCTTTTAGAGCTTCGTTTTGAAATTATGAAGTATATGAAAAGAAATTTTAACGTCTCGTATGATTATAAAGATGATATTATTGTGACCGTTGGAGGAAGTCAGGCTTTAGACATTACAATGAGGGCTTTGATTAACCCTGAAGATGAGATTATTGTCGTAGAGCCAAACTTTGTGTCCTACAGCCCGTTAATTTCGCTAGCAGGAGGAGTTCCTGTGGCAATTGAAACAACAGCAGAAACAGAGTTTAAGCTGCAGCCTAAGCAGATTGAAGAAGTGATTACAAGCAACACAAAAGCTCTTCTTTTATGCTCTCCTAATAATCCAACAGGAAGCTCACTCTCTAAAGAAGAGCTGCAGGCTATTGCGGATATTGTCATAAAGTATGACTTGCTTGTTATCACGGATGAAATATATGCAGAATTAACATATGATGAAGAATTTACATCTATTGCTTCTTTAGAAGGGATGAAAGAACGCACTATTATTATTTCTGGCTTTTCTAAAGGGTTTGCCATGACTGGATGGCGTCTTGGATACATATGTGCACCAACTGAGATTGCTAAAGCAATGCTGAAAATTCATCAGTATACAATGATGTGTGCGCCTACCATGGCACAATATGGAGCAATTGAAGCACTACAAAATGGGCAGCATGACGTAGAAGAGATGAGAAAAAGCTATCGCAGAAGACGGAACTATATGGTGAAGTCATTAAATCAAATTGGTCTGGAATGCCATTCTCCCGGAGGAGCGTTTTATGTGTTCCCTTCTATTGAGAAAACTGGATTGTCATCGGAAGAATTCGCTGAGCAGCTTTTGCTTGAAGAGCGAGTAGCCGTGGTGCCAGGCAATGTATTTGGAAAAGGCGGAGAGGGACATATTCGCTGTTCATACGCCTCTTCAATGGAATCATTAGAAGAATCCATAAAACGGATTAGCCGTTTTGTTGAAAATAAGTTATAATAAAAATAAGATATTATGTCATATCCTATAGACGGTTTGATATAATATCTTTTTTGCTATGATGAAATGTAGTGTTAGTTTATATTTGTGACGAAATTGGTAAATAATAAATATAGTATAACTACTTTTTGATTCAATCTATGAACTGTGCTATAATTTTAAATTGGCTATAATGGTGAAAATAATAAGGTATCTAGGAGTGTTTATATGTCAAAATTTGAAATCGGTACTGTTACAAAAGGTAAAGTAACAGGAATTCAACCATACGGTGCATTCGTTGCATTAAATGAAGAAACTCAAGGATTAGTTCATATCTCAGAAGTAAAACATGGCTTCGTTAAAGATATTAACGAACATTTATCAGTAGGAGACGAAGTAAACGTTAAAGTTTTATCTGTTGATGAGTCAACTGGTAAAATTGGTTTATCTATTCGTGCTACTGAGCCAGCTCCAGAAAAAACTGAAGCTTCTGCACCTAAAAAACCTGCTAAAAAGCGTCAAGGTCAAGCAACAGTTCATACTGAATCTACTCAAGGATTCAACACATTAAAAGAAAAATTAGAAGAGTGGATTGAGCAATCAAACCGCGAAGATCTAATTAAGAAATAAGAAAAAAAGAAGGATAGCTTAGCTATCCTTCTTTTTTTAATGTTCCGTTCTAGGTTCTGTACGCTCTACTTCAGCAGAAGGTTTAAATAATAGACCTAGGTTAATCAGTCCTGCGATTCCAACCAATCCATAGATAATGCGGGAGAAAGCAGATGTTTGACCGCCGAAGATTGCTGCTACTAAATCAAATTGAAAAAAGCCAATAAGTCCCCAGTTAATTGCTCCAATAATCGTTAATACGAGCGCAATACGTTGAATACCACTCATGATGAACCCTCCTTGTTTTGTAGTTCACTTATTAGCCTGCTTTTTTTAGAGAGAAATATGCATATTTGCTTTTGGAAGATACAGACAAATAAACGTTCATTTGGATGGGGTGAGCATCTAGCCAACAGGGAATAATCTTTAGGAAGTCAATTTTCTTTACAATCAAAAAGTTGTTCTTCATAATGATGCATGTAATCAAGCTCGTAAGGAGGAGTTTATAGTGAACAATTTTACATTTTATAATCCTACAAAATTAATTTTTGGTAAAGGTCAATTAGAGCAGTTAAAAACAGAAGCAGGGCGCTTTGGCAAAAAGATATTATTAGTATACGGCGGAGGAAGCGTAAAACGCAGCGGTTTATACGATCAAGTAATGGATGTACTGAATGACATGAATGCAGAAGTACATGAGTTAGCGGGAGTAGAGCCGAATCCTCGTCTGACAACTGTTCGCAAAGGAATCGATATTTGTAAAGAAAACGGTATTGAATTTTTACTTGCAGTTGGTGGAGGAAGCGTAATCGATTGTACAAAAGCAATCGCAGCAGGCGCAAAATATGATGGAGACGTATGGGACATCATTAACCGCGACGTATTCGCAGCTGAAGCTCTTCCATTTGGAACAGTGCTGACATTAGCAGCAACAGGTTCAGAAATGAATGCTGGTTCTGTTATTACAAATTGGGAAACACAAGAAAAATACGGCTGGGGCAGTCCGGCAACATTCCCTCAATTCTCTATTTTAGATCCTGTTAATACATTTACTGTACCAAAAAATCAAACAGTTTATGGCATGGTCGACATGATGAGCCACGTATTTGAACAATATTTCCATGCTGCAACAAATACGCCGCTTCAAGATCGCATGTGTGAAGGAGTACTGCAAACAGTTATTGAAACGGGACCAAAATTATTAAACGACCTAGAGAACTACGAGTTACGTGAAACGATTTTATACAATGGGACAATCGCATTAAACGGTATGTTACAAATGGGACACCAAGGCGATTGGGCTACTCACAATATTGAGCATGCGGTATCAGCTGTATATGACATTCCACATGCAGGTGGATTGGCAATTTTATTCCCGAACTGGATGAAACACGTAATGGATGAGAACGTAGATCGCTTCAAGCAAGTAGCTGTACGCGTATTTAACGTAGATACGGAAGGCAAGACGGATAAAGAAGTAGCACTTGAAGGTGTTGATAAGCTTCGTGAATTCTGGTCAAGCCTAGGTGCACCAACTCGCTTAGCTGATTATGATATTGGTGAAGACAAATTAGATCTTATGGCTGATCGTGCAATGGCTAAAGGTGAATTTGGCAAATTTAAAAAATTAAACAAAGAAGATGTACTAGCAATCCTACGCGCTTCTTTATAAGATTTTCGATAAAAAACGCCGTGCAAACCGCACGGCGTTTTTTTCTATTCATGATGGGTAAGTTTTTTCTGCTGTTTGGTTTTCAAATCATCCCGAACGGTTTTATCAGAAAGAGGAACTCCGCTGTAATAAGCCGCTCTTCCTAGTAAATGCCCAGCAATAGGAGAGGTGATAAACACAAAGACAATCGCTAAAATTAACCGTGCACTAATATGGCCGGTGTCAATCCAAAAGTAGAGTAAGCAGCCCACTAATATAAACAGGACGCCTAAGGTGGCACTTTTTGAGGCAGCGTGACTTCTTGTGTACGTATCAGGCAAGCGAATAAGCCCAATCATGGTCACAACTGTCAGAAGAGACCCTATTAGTACTAAAGCTCCTACAATGATTTCACTGATCACGTTCATATTCGATCACTTCTCCTTTCTCTAAAAACTTAGAAAAAGCAACGGTACCTACAAAGGCTATGATGCCTAGCAGTAAAATGACTTCGAAAAAAGCCTGGGTTCGAAAAATAATCGAGATGATGGCCGTAATGGCAATGATGTTAATTCCAATAGCGTCAAGGGCCATTGCTCGATCAGCAGTTGACGGACCTTTCACCACTCGATAAACAAACCCAATAGTTGAAGCAGAAATGAGAATGAGCGAAACGTTTAAAAAAATATCGAGCATTTAACGACTCACCTCCATAATGGCTTTTTCGAATGTTTGCTGAATATCTGTAATAATGTCATCAATATCGTCTGTATTGATTGCATGAATATAGATAGTAGAATTATCATCTGACACATCCATCACCAGTGTACCTGGCGTTAGCGTAATTAAAAGAGAAAGAATGGTAATTTCCCATTCACTCTCCAGACGGGTTGGCATTGCAAAGATGGCTGGCTGAATATTTAATTTAGGGCGCAATACGTCCTTAGTCACTGCAATATTGGCTTTGAATAATTCTCGTATAAAAATAAACAGCAGTTTAATGATCGCATACACTTTATGCAAATAAAAACGTCTGTGAAAAAAACGGCGGAAAACAAACAGCAGTACCGCTCCCCAGAAAAAACCTATAATAAAGGAAGGGAGTGTCCAAATCCCTCTCAAAAACATCCATGTGAATGCAATGATTACGTTTAATAATAGTTGAAATGACATGCAGATCTACTCCTTTAACACTGATTGGATATAAATTGAAGGATCCATAAGCGTTTGAGCGGCTGTTGACACATAAGGGATAACAGCTTCTGCACCTAGTCCTAAAAAGACAGAAACAGCAAGTAAGATAGCGGATGGGTATAGAATACCTTTAAGGGATACTTTTTCATGCTCAGAAGAAAGCTTAGGTTCACCCCAGAAGCAGCTCATGAAAATCTTAATGACAGAATATAAAACAAGCAGGCTTGAAACTAGTAAAACTCCTACAAACGTGTAGCTCTCTGATTCTAAGCCGCCCTGAACTAAAAGGAATTTTCCAATAAAGCCGCTTAGGGGAGGAATTCCTGCCAAAGAAATAGTAGCGATAAAAAACATCCAGCCAAGCAGCGGATAGTCTTTAATTAACCCACCTATTTTCTTTAATTTTGTTGTTCCAGTTATTCGAACGATGCTTCCCGCAAGAAGGAATAGAGCTGCTTTAATAATCATGTCGTGAATTAAATAATAAATAGCTCCTTCAAAACCTGCGTTTGTTGTCAAGGTCACCCCGTAGACAATGACTCCGACAGCAATAATAATGTTATAAATTAAGATTTTATTTACATCCGAATAAGCAATGGCGCCTACTGCACCAACAACGATAGTCAAAAGCGCAACGTAGCCGATAATTTGATGAGTAAATTCAGTATGATGGTAAAACAGTAAAGTGAAAGTCCTGAAAATCGAATAAACGCCTACTTTTGTGAGCAAGGCACCAAACAACCCGATAATAACGGGTGGAGGCGCACTATATGAACCTGGAAGCCAGAAATACATTGGAAATAAAGCTGCTTTTAAGGCAAAGACGATAAATAAAAGCATGCCAATGGTTGTTAAAATTCCCGGCTGGTTCGCCTCAGCAATTCGCTGTGAAAGGTCCGCCATGTTGAGAGTTCCTGTTACAGCATATAAATAAGCAACGGCAATGACAAACAAAGCGGATGAAATGACATTGACTAAAATATACTTAAGTGACTCTCGAAGCTGTGCTTTTGTACCGCCAATTACAATAAGAGCGTACGAAGACATAAGCATGACTTCAAAAAAGACAAATAAGTTAAAGATATCACCTGTTAAGAAGGCGCCGAATACGCCTACTAATAAAAACTGTACAAACGAATAAAAGTAAAAGCGTTCACGCTTTTCCCCAATTGTATGAAAAGCAAAAAGAACGCAGCATAGTGTTACCACACTAGCAGTAAGTACGAGAAGGGACGCGAACATGTCCGCTACTAGAATAATCCCAAAAGGAGGTTTCCAGTTCCCAAGCTCGTGAGTTAAAACACCTTTTGATTGAACCAGTTGTACTAAATAGGCAGCAAAAGCAGTGGTGGTGATTAATGATAAAACACTGATTATCCTTTGAAGTTTAATATTGTCTTTGAAAAAAATGAGCACAACACCTACAACAAACGGGATAAGCAGTGGGATGATTACAAAATTACTCGTCATGTTCATTTCCCCTTAACTTGTCCATATCGTCTGTTCCGAGTTCCTGATAAGCCCTGTACGCTAGTACAAGGAAAAAAGAAGTGACACCAAAGCTTATGACAATGGCAGTTAAAATTAGAGCTTGAGGTAAAGGATCTGTATAAGAAGAAGCCTTTTCTCCCAGAAGGGGAACACTCCCCCCTTTTAATCCGCCCATCGTTAAAATTAACAGGTGAACACCGTGGCTTAATAAGCCTGTTCCAATAATAATTCGCAGTAAACTGCGGGATAACATGAGATATACAGCGGCAGTGAATAGAATCCCTGCCACTATGGACATTAATATTTCCACTATTCACTCTCTCCAATCGTTTGAATAATGGTCATCGTAACACCAACAACTACTAGATATACACCTAAATCAAACAGTACAACGGTAGCTAAAGATGTTTTCCCGAGAAGGGGAAGGTTAAAGTAGCTATATGTGTGAGTTAGAAATGGGACTTTGAAAATAAATGACCCAAGCCCCGTTAAAATAGCTAGCAGCAGTCCAGAAGCCGCGACCTTCTTATAATCAAATGGGATGACTTTCGATACGGTTTTTATATCGAAAGCCAGCAGTAATAATACAAGAGCTGCTGAGGTAGTAAGTCCCCCAACAAATCCTCCCCCCGGTGTATAATGACCTGCAAAGAAAAGATGAATGGCAAAAATGATAATAATAAACGTGACTACTTTCGTTGTGGTTTGTAGTATCAAATCATTTTTTTTCACTCTTCTTCCTCCTTTGTTAACCGAAGACGAATCATGCCATAGATAGCAAGAGCTGCTATACAAAGTACGGTAATTTCAAATAATGTATCAAATCCGCGGAAGTCCACAAGGATTACGTTCACCATGTTTTCACCGCCTGCTTTTTCATAGCTGTTTTCAATAAAGTAATGTGAAATCGATTCAAATAGTTTCGTACTGTTTGCTGATATGCCAAGCAGTGTAACAGTCGTTCCTACAAGAAGAGCGACCAGTAAGTTTGGCAGCTGAAACTTCACCCTTACTTTTCGCTTCCGAAACTCCGGCAAGTAGTAGAAACATAGTAAAAACAGTGATACCGATACAGTTTCAATCACTAATTGAGTCAAAGCTAAGTCAGGAGCTCGGAATAATACGAAAAATAAAGAGAGTGTATACCCGACAACTCCGAGCGAAATAATGGCTGTGAGGCGTGATTTTGCCAATAAAGTTGTAATAGTAGCTGCAACCATTACGACTGCTAATATGGCTTCATAAACGCCTATAGAAGAAGTATCTTTTAAATCAATCGCAAAGGCATTCTGAGAAAAGAGCGTCAAGAGAAGTAAGATGCCTATGAAAGTAAAAATGATTAAAAGATAGTCTCTAATAAATCCTGTCATTAATGTTTTCATGATACGTGTTGACCCTTTTTCTATCCCTTTAATTCCATAATTATAGCCGTTATTAAGCGTTAAAGAAGAAGGGAATCGTGTATAAATTTTTGACCATTTTTGAACCGTCATAAATAACAAAATACCAAATATGATGACCCCTAGCGTCATAAATAATTCTGGCGTAAAGCCATGCCAAAATTTAATATGCACTTGATATTCTTTACCTTCAGCTAGCAGGCTAGGTGCGATAGAGGCCATTGTTGGCTCAATAAGGGTCGATTCTAATAAATTAGGAGCAAAGCCAAAAATAACAACCAGTGATGCTAAAATAACAGGTGAAATAAGCATGCCTACTGGTGCTTCATGAGGTTTCTTCTCTAACTTTTCGGGCTGGTATTTGCCTGTAAAGGTTTTAAAGACAAGAATCATACTATAGATGAAAGTGAAGATACTTCCTAACCAAGCGATGATAGGCAGCAAAATTCCCCACGTCTGCATGCTATACATATCCATTTTTGTCACGTTTACCATGCCTGTAAAAAACATCTCTTTACTTAAGAATCCATTAAAAGGAGGAAGACCCGCCATTGAAAATCCCCCGATGAGAGCAATGGTAAATGTCACAGGCATAACGCTCATTAACCCGCCTAACTTTCTAATGTCACGCGTGCCTGTTTCATGATCGACAATACCTACTACCATAAACAAGCTGCCTTTGAAGGTAGCGTGGTTAATCAAATGGAAAACCGCTGCAGTAAGAGCTACTAAGTAGATATTATCGTCTAAAAAATCATAGTGAATAGCTGCGCTACCTACTCCTATAAGTGACATAATCATCCCCAGCTGACTAATAGTTGAAAAAGCTAAAATCCCTTTCAGGTCTTGTTGCTTTACTGCTGAAAATGAGCCCCAAAACAGTGTAATTAGTCCTATAATTGAAATAGCAAAAAACCAAGTGGCGCTTATAGCAAAAACAGGGCTGAGTCTTGCTAAAAGATAAATTCCCGCTTTTACCATTGTGGCTGAATGAAGGTATGCACTCACTGGGGTTGGAGCTTCCATTGCATCTGGCAGCCAAATATGAAAAGGAAACTGAGCAGATTTTGTAAAGGCCCCTAATAAAATGAGGACTAGAGCTGGAATGAATAGATAACTTGATGTGACTACATCTACGTTTGAGATAATTTCGCGTATGCTGAAAGTACCTGTCATAACGTATAAAAGCACAATTCCTGCTAAAAGGGAAAGTCCTCCGAATACGGTAATGAGCATAGATTTTAAGGCTCCGTATTGAGATTTCTCTCGTTTGTACCAATAACCAATCAATAAAAAAGATGAAAGGCTTGTTAATTCCCAAAAGCTGTAAAGGCTCATTAGGTTGTCTGATAATACAACTCCTAGCATCGACCCCATAAAAAGAAGCAAATAGACATAAAACGAATGCAGTGCTTCTTTTGTCTTAGAAAGATAATAAATAGAGTAAAGAATAACAAGTGTCCCAATTCCGGTGATTAATAGAGAAAACAGAAGACCAAGTCCATCCACATAGGCATCAAAGTTAATGCCCAGACTAGGTATCCATTTCATTGAATGTAGATATGTTCCTCCTTTAGAAACACCACTGATATATTGTGTGAAATAAATGAACAACACAAGTGGAAGAGGTAAAACGAACCACCCTGTATGAATACGCTGGAATTTCCTATACAGAAGGGGGACAAAAAAGGCTAATAAAAAAGGCGATAAAATCACCAAGTGCAACCATGACAAAAGACAAACCTCCTTGTGATATTCAATTCTGTAACCGATTATATAATAATTTAATTATGCATGCATCCATGCTATTTCTTAGTATCAGCAGATTTTTCAAACCTTATTAAATAAATAGAAACTCGTCACAAAATCCATAAAAAAAACATAAAAAAATTTTTTTGGACGTATAAAAATCACTCAAAATTGTCACTCTAAGAGTGAGATGATGGAAATGTATAGGAAACAAATAGCCATCAGTTTTCTCATTTTTACCGCATTATGTATGGGCGGATTTGTGCTGAATAATCACTTGGAAATGAAAGAAGAAAACAGGATGTTCCTCACTTCTAAAAACCAAGCTGAAAATTCCATTTCAATAGACTCTTCCCTTTTAAAAGCCTCTTATAAACCGAGACAATATGTGAAGATAGGTGAAATGAACTATATTGCACCATCCGATAAGCAAATAAAAAACGATTGAAGACCAATCTTTAGTCGTTTTTTATTTGCTTATTATTTACGTAATCGTGCATGAATTACGTCCTGTAATCAAAGAACATTAGTTGACTTCACAACTGAATTTATCGTTAAATAAAAAAGTACATACAATGATTGCAGTTTCAACAAACTATAATGATTGTGTCAAATTGTAAGTGGATTCACTTGAATTCAGCTAACAGTTTC
The DNA here is from genome assembly GCF_056400385.1 of Priestia sp. P5_B4. Taxonomy (NCBI): domain Bacteria; kingdom Bacillati; phylum Bacillota; class Bacilli; order Caryophanales; family Bacillaceae; genus Priestia; species Priestia sp. P5_B4. The sequence continues at coordinate 6,106 of NZ_JBFULJ010000006.1, read as the reverse complement.
GATAAAGTGAAAAATAAAGATATTTTAATGGAGGAACAGACTATGACACATGTTCGTTTTGATTATTCAAACGCGTTATCATTTTTTGGTGAACATGAACTTACATACTTACGTGATGCCGTGAAAGTAGCTCACCATTCAATTCATGAGAAAACAGGTGCTGGAAACGACTTTTTAGGATGGGTCGACCTTCCTACGGAGTATGACAAAGAAGAATTTGCACGCATTCAAAAAAGTGCAGAAAAAATTAAATCTGATTCAGATGTATTAATTGTTATCGGTATTGGAGGATCTTACTTAGGTGCTCGTGCTGCTATTGAAATGCTTCAGCATTCATTTTATAACACATTATCAAAAGAACAGCGTAAAACTCCGCAAGTTATTTTTGCTGGTAACAACATCAGCTCAACGTACATGAAAGACTTAATGGATGTTTTACAAGATAAAGATTTCTCTATTAATGTTATTTCAAAATCTGGTACAACAACAGAACCGGCGATTGCTTTCCGTATCTTCCGTAAATTATTAGAAGAGAAATATGGCAAAGAAGAAGCACGCAAGCGTATTTATGCAACAACAGATAAAGCGCGTGGCGCATTAAAAACATTAGCGGACGAAGAAGGCTATGAAACATTTGTTATTCCAGATGATGTAGGCGGCCGTTATTCAGTATTAACAGCGGTTGGCTTATTGCCAATTGCCGCGGCGGGTCTTGATATCGAACAAATGATGAAAGGGGCAGCTGATGCTCAAGAAGCATTCTCATCATCAGAGCTAGAAGAGAACCCAGCTTATCAATATGCTGTAGCTCGTAATGTTCTTTATAATAAAGGAAAAACAATTGAAATGCTGATTAACTATGAGCCAGCTCTTCAATACTTTGCTGAGTGGTGGAAACAGTTATTTGGCGAAAGTGAAGGAAAAGACCAAAAAGGTATTTACCCTTCATCTGCTAACTTCTCAACGGATCTTCATTCTTTAGGTCAATATGTACAAGAAGGTCGTCGTGATATTTTTGAAACAATTGTACAAGTTCAAGATTCTCGTCATGAGCTAACAATTGAAGAAGATGCAGCGGACTTAGATGGATTAAATTACTTAGCTGGTGAAACAGTTGACTTTGTAAATAAAAAAGCCTTCCAAGGTACAATGCTTGCTCACACAGATGGGGGCGTTCCAAACTTAGTTGTGAACATTCCTGCGCTAGATGAGTATACGTTCGGATATGTTGTATATTTCTTCGAAAAAGCATGTGCAATCAGCGGCTATTTATTAGGCGTAAACCCATTCGATCAGCCGGGAGTAGAAGCATACAAAGTAAATATGTTTGCTCTGCTTGGAAAACCTGGTTTTGAAGAGAAAAAAGCAGAATTAGAAAAGCGTTTGAAATAAATAAAAAGAGGGCGGTACAAAAGTATTTTAGCCCAAGTGAAAAACGAACCATTGATCAACATGTTTGATTAGTGGTTCGTTTTTTTTGTTATGGTGAATATAGTTTCATCTGTTTAGGTCCTTCTAACAGTTGATTGGAGCGCAAGTGACGAGGAGGTTCAGCGCCCGCCCGCGGAAAGTGAAGCCTCGCACAGACATCAACTGCGGTGTCGCAAGCGATTTATATGAGCTGTTTTATCCAGTTGGTTCGTCTTTAGGTTGGATTCATTTAGTTATGTCTCACCCTCTTTTTTGCTTTTGAGATAAAGGATAAAACGCTGGAAAAAGGACATGTTAAAACAGAGGAGGGATAACATGATTGAATTATCTTCAAGATTAGAGGGAACATTATTCAAGCTTTACGAATTAGAAAAAACGCTTAAGCCGCTTGGGTATAACATTGGAGGAAATTGGAATTACGACCATGGTTCATTTGACTATAAGATGAACGATGAAGTCGGCTATCAGTTTTTACGTATCCCGTTTACAGCTACGAATGGAGAGCTGGATTCTAAAGGAACAACCGTACAGATTGGCACGCCATTTTTACTTTCACATAAATATCAAATTGGTCTAGATGACGATGTTCACAATGGAAATGTTAGTGCTTCATTTAATCAGTTTGCAGAGCCCCAAGACGCAGACGCTTCATTTCCAGAAAAGTATATCAGCTTAGGAGAAGAGCTAATTAGAGAGGCAGAAAATGCGCTGCTTCAGTAATTGAAGGAACTATTCTTTTTTTAAACTCTCTAATTTTTTCACAAAAATATGTTCGTACATGACTTGACTAATCAACTCGTTTGTTTTAATCATTTCATTCACCCCCAAGTTTTGTGCATTTTGAATATGCTTTTTTGTTAAAAGTTCAACGATGCTGTAAATAGAAGGGTTCAATCCTTGCAGAGCGACTAACGTAACAATAGTATTCATGTCTGCATATTCTTCTGTCTTATGCTGATCGGCAGTAATCAGCACTTTTTTTGCGTACCGAGCGTTGGCAAGTTCTAATACTTCATAATGAGAGGGACTTCCTTTAATAAAATGAACGCGATCACAAATCATGGGATTTTTAGTCAGAGAGTCGTCGATAAGCACAATGTCTTCTTTATGAAATGCGTCGCGATAATACTCTAACACGAGTTTGGCGCGCTCATTCCACCCAACAACGATGAAGTGATCTTTTCCATAAAATTTTAAATTCCCTTCCAAATAAGCGCTCTCAGCGGAAACAGCAATTTTAGAAAGCGTGACAAAATAAGTAGTAATAAATCCCGTTCCGATCAGAACTAAAATAATTGCAGCTAACCTTCCAATCGTAGTGGTCGGAGCAAAATCACCGTACCCTATAGTAGAGATTGTAATAATAACCCACCAAATTCCTTCAAACACATTTCCAAACGTTTGCGGCTCTAGGAAATGTATAAGCATGCCGAAAAGCAGAACAAGGCAGCCGATAATAAAAAGAAGCCGCACTAAAATAGAACGACGAAAAAGTCGAAATAATAGCCATTCCATCATAAAAAAACCTCCAGTGATTAGTCATAGACACAGTATGACCATTTTTCACTGAAGGTATAAGATATCTTTATCTTTTTACTTCGTAATATTCAATCCATTCTTTGTCTGGACCGTAGAAAAATAAGTATCTTGCTCCATTTGGCAAAGTTACAATGTTTTCTTCCACAAATGAAACGCCTGCTGATTTTAAACGCTCAAACTCCTCTTCAATTCCGTCTACTGCCAGCGCAAAATGATGAACTTTACCTTCGTTAGGTAAGCTTGAGTTATACCCTTGAATTAACTCTACGATTACATTGCCTTCTAAACCTAGAAAAGCTAGCTTCAAAGACGGATCGGTATGTGGTAGTTTTTCGATGAGCTCTAATCCCACTTTTTGCGTATAGAACTCAATCGATTCTTCTATATCCTTTACTTGAACGCCTACATGTTCAAATTTTAAAATTGTCATATGCATCACCCGTATCTATAGTATGTAAAAACTATGAAATATATTAAAGAGAAAGGATATAGAAGTCAAGATAGGGCTGCTTATCAGGAAAGGGCTCTTAAATCATATTTTTGCTGGAGTGAATAGGGTAGAGGCTTCCATCAAGAGCAAACGAAATTTTGCCTGTTTCTTCAGATACAACTAAAATTAATGCATCCGATTTTTCCGACATTCCAATGGCTGCACGGTGACGTGTTCCCAATTTTTTGTTCGTTAAAATAATAGCCGAAAGAGGTAAAACATTAGCAGCTGAAATAAGCTGATTATTTCTAATTAGGACGGCTCCGTCATGTAAGGGTGTCCCTGGATAGAACAGTGTCTCAACTAGCGTAGCGCTGACAGGAGCTTGAATAGGCATTCCTTTTTGAATAAGAGGGTCTACATTTTGTTCCCGTTCAATGACAATTAAAGCGCCGTGACGTTTCTCCGAAAGGTTATGAATAGCTAAAGACAGAGCAGCATATTCAAATGTATAAGGCGATAAATAATGGCGCAAGTAATAAGAGGCAGCCGTAGCTTGAACATCTTGAAATAACCTTCTCATCTCCTCAAAATCACATAGGATACAATGATCACTCGTGTCTAAATGTTTAATTAAATTAGAGGCTTCAGTTGAAATCTTCTGTAAATATGTTCGCACATTATTTTTAATTTTATCGTCTAATTGAAAAGGTTGTCTCTCCATCTTATATAGCTCCTATCTGTCAGTCAGTGTTATCTGTAATGTGTGCTAATGTGGGTGAATTATCCGTAAAGCTTATAAATCCCTTATTAATTTTATAGAGAGGTTTTGTGTTTTATTTAGCAAGAGAATATAAAAAGTTTGAGAAAAAAGAAAGCGTTTTATAAATTGATATGTTCACATTTGGGTTAAATTTACATATGTTGTTTTAAATAAAAGTATAGATATTTCTGTGAATTTAAAGTATAGTTTTCTTATCGGATATATGATTTTTAATGTTGACAAATATTCTAAATATGCTAAAATTTTTAAAAAATGCTTATCAAGAGTGGTGGAGGGATCTGGCCCGCTGAACCCCGGCAACCTGCTTAGCAAGGTGCTAATTCCAGCAAAGTGTGTATCATTTTGAAAGATAAGGTGAAAATTTATTGCCTACCCAGTCTTTCAATATGGAAGACTTTTTATTTTGATATAGCGCAAGCGATAATTTGAGGAGGGACACCAATGACTGTAACCCCCGACTTAAAACAAATTTTTGAGCATGTCGAAGCAAAGTAAGAATTAAATAGTTTCGCTGACTAGACACACTAGAGGCGGTTTTATCCAATTCTAGTGGGTAAAACCGTCTTTTTTTATTGGATAACGCGGATAACTAAGAATTGGAGTGAAGAAAATGGCAGACTTATATACGTACGAAAACTGGAGTGATACATTTCCAGAGTTCGACAGTGAAGATGAAACAAAAGGAGCTCTTTCAGCATTGCAGTGGGCGTATGATACCTACGGAGATTCAATTATTTACGCATCAAGCTTTGGTATCGAAGGAATCGTGTTAATTGATTTAATTTCAAAAGTGAAAAAAGATGCTGAAATTGTCTTTTTAGATACGGGCGTTCATTTTAAAGAAACATATGAAGTAATTGATGCAATCAAAGAACGCTTTCCTGATTTGCGTATTCATATGAAAAAACCGGATTTAACGCTTGCAGAACAAGCTGAGAAACATGGAGATGAACTTTGGAAGAGTCAGCCTAACCTATGCTGTCAAATTCGAAAAATCATCCCGCTAAGGGAATCTCTTGCTCCTTATGATGCGTGGATTTCTGGTTTGAGACGCGAGCAGTCTGAGTCTCGTGCCAACACGAATTATTTTAATAAAGATGAGAAATTCAAGAAAGTGAAAGTCTGCCCGTTAATTCATTGGTCCTGGAAAGAAGTTTGGCGCTATGTGTATAAGCATGATTTACCATATAACAAACTTCATGATCAAGGCTACCCAAGTATTGGCTGTGAGCCCTGTACCGCACCTGCCTACAATGTAGACGATTTACGTTCAGGAAGATGGGCAGGTACACAAAAAGTTGAATGCGGATTACACGAATCTTAAATACGAAAGAGCTGAATAAATGATGCTTTTATATGTTGCCTTTATCATTGCGCTTTTTTTTGCAATGAATATTGGGGCAAGCGGTGCAGCAGCAGCTATGGGCGTTTCATACGGCTCCGGTGCGATTAAAAAGAAAAGAGTAGCCCTGTTCATCTGTGCTGTAGGTATTGTGCTCGGAGCCATTATCGGAGGCGGCGAGGTGGTAAAAACCATCAGTTCAGGTATCATACCTGAAAAATTGCTGTCAGTAGAATTAGTTATTATCATTCTGGCTGCTGCAACGCTGTCACTCTTTTTCGCGAATTTAATTGGTATTCCTCTATCAACAAGTGAAGTAACGGTTGGTTCAGTTGTTGGAGTAGGCGTAGCTTATCAATCTCTGTATGTGGAAAAACTTTTAGTTGTCATGTCTTTTTGGATTATTGTTCCGCTGGTTTCATTTGTCATTGCTTTTTTGATTGGAAAAGTGATAAAACGCGGAGCGCATAAAAAAGAAGCAAAGGGAACGTGGAAAAGAGTTTTAACGATTTTAGTTATAGCGACGGGATTCTTTGAAGCCTTCTCAGCTGGAATGAATAACGTGGCAAATGCTGTCGGT
>NZ_JBFULJ010000005.1:0-46504 GCF_056400385.1 Priestia sp. P5_B4 | reverse complement strand
GTATATAATCCTGCTTCATGTAGGGCTTCAATACGTTTCCTAAAATGCTGTCTAAAAAATTAAACACTCTTACCAAAATATAAATAACGAGGATAATAGGAACAGTCGTTAAGAGCCCATTAATAAAAATTTTTATGATTGCTTTCATGCAAACACCTCATTTTTTCTAACATACTGCTGTTCATTATACAATGGATTTATTTTCGCTGCCCCTCTTTATTCTTATTCACATACGTATAAACTAGCGACGTTTTATCAAAATAATAGATGGGTACATGAACATACATACTTATATATTTATTTTTTCGGAGGGATACAATTGGGACGTTTAGAATCAAAAATTGCTGTTATTACAGGGTCAAGCTCTGGCATAGGAAAAGCAACCGCTGAGCGCTTCGCGAAAGAAGGCGCGGTTGTTATTTGTGCCGATATTAATTTAGACGGTGTGAAAAAAGTAGCACAAGAAATTAAAGATGCTGGCGGTGAAGCCTACGCCTACTATATCGATGTAGCTGAAGAAGAAAAAGTAAAAGAATTCACAGCAGAAATTGAAAAGAAATTTGGTAAAGTAGACATTCTTTTTAATAATGCCGGTACAGACACAGAAGGCGGCAAGCTTCACGAATATCCAGTAGAACTTTGGGATCGCTTAATGTCGGTAGATTTACGCGGAACGTTTCTTGTAAGCAAATACGTTATTCCGCTGATGTTAGAAAATGGCGGATCGATTATTAATAATTCATCTGTGTCCGGACTGGCAGCAGACTTAGATCGTTCTGGCTATAACGCGGCGAAAGGTGCTATTACCAACCTAACAAGAACCATGGCAATTGACTACGCTCGTGAAGGTATTCGCGTTAACTCAATTGCTCCTGGAACAATCGAAACACCTCTTCTTGATGATTTATCAGGCGCTGAAGAAGGAAAAAAATTCAGAAAAGCATATGAATGGGTCGATCCGATGGGGCGTCTAGGAAAACCGGAAGAAGTAGCCGGTGCTGTATTATTTTTAGCATCTGATGACAGCTCATATGTGACAGGTGATTGCATTACTGTAGACGGCGGTCATATGGCGTATACGTGGCCTGGAAAAATGCTTTACGATRAAATGTGAGAATAAAATTAGCTCTATACTAGTAGGTATAGAGCTTTTCCGTTTGAATTTTTTCTTTAAAATAGACGTGACATTATGTCAAGACAGGTGTAAACTTAAAGCAAAATTCTTTGCTTCTAGGAGGAAGACATGAAAACAAAACAATTATCAGAACGTCAGCTTCTTGGCATCGCAGGGCTCGGGTGGCTCTTCGATGCAATGGATGTTGGCATTTTGTCTTTTATCATTGCAGCTCTTCACGCTGAATGGGGACTTTCCCCTACTGAAATGAGTTGGATAGGCAGCGTTAACTCGATCGGAATGGCGGTTGGAGCTTTGGTGTTTGGGTTACTGGCTGATCGAATTGGGCGAAAAACTGTTTTTATTGTAACTCTTGTTCTTTTTTCAGTGGCAAGCGGCCTTTCGGCTCTTACTACTACCCTTGCTGCTTTTTTAGTATTTCGATTTTTAATTGGAATGGGTTTAGGAGGAGAGCTGCCTGTTGCTTCTACACTTGTTTCTGAGACCGTGGCGCCGGAAAAACGCGGTAAAGTGGTCGTGCTGTTAGAAAGTTTTTGGGCGTTCGGTTGGCTACTGGCAGCGCTTATTTCTTATTTTGTAATCCCAGCTTACGGGTGGCAGCTAGCGCTTATCCTAACGGCTATTCCAGCGTTTTATGCCATTTATTTGCGCATTAAACTGCCCGATTCTCCTCAGTTTGTGGAAGCGACAAAAGAAAAGAAACCGTCGATTGCGGACAATGTAAGAAGCGTGTGGTCTAAGCCTTATCGTCAATCTACCATTATGCTCTGGGTTCTGTGGTTTTGCGTTGTATTTTCATATTACGGCATGTTTTTATGGCTACCTAGCGTCATGGTCATTAAAGGTTTTAGCTTGATCAAAAGCTTTGAATACGTATTGATTATGACATTAGCTCAACTGCCTGGCTATTATACGGCTGCTTGGTTTATTGAACGCATGGGCCGAAAATTCGTATTGGTCACATATCTGTTAGGTACGGCTGCCAGCGCATATATCTTCGGAAATGCGGAGTCACTTTGGCTGCTGCTAACAGCAGGTATGCTGTTGTCTTTCTTCAACTTAGGTGCTTGGGGTGCTTTATACGCATATACACCTGAGCAATATCCGACATCTATCCGAGGCACAGGAGCTGGAATGGCTGCTTCTTTTGGACGAATTGGAGGAATTTTAGGGCCGCTGTTAGTTGGATATATGTCAACGCAAGGTACGTCTTTAACCGTTACGTTCTCAATCTTTTGTGGAGCTATTTTAATCGGTGTTGGTTCGGTTGTTTTTCTAGGAAAAGAAACCAAACAAAAGCAGCTCGCATAAACAAAGACGCTCTTTTAGAGCGTCTTTGTTGTGCTTATTATTTATTTTCTACCAGCTCTTTTTCATCTGCCTCTACTTCCACGTCACGCTGAGCGAATACTTTCTTGGCTACGCTTAAAGCATTTAACACGCGAGGGAAGCCTGTGTATGGGATTAATTGAATAATGCTCTCCACAATCTCCTTCGGCTCTAGTCCAGCTGTTAAACCTGTATTTAAATGCAGCTCAAGCTGAGGCTCTGTACCCTGAGTGACTAATGATGAAATGGTAACTAATGCTCGTTGCTTATTGGTTAGACCCGGTCGTGAATAAATGTCTCCATAGGCAAATTCAATAATATATTTCCCAACGTCAGGAGCTAGGTCTTTTAAGTCTTCTGTAATTTTTAAATGAGTTGAAATATCATCGTTACTCGTTAATGTATATTCCATTAATTTATCTAAACCTTTTTGATAACTATCTTGTGCCATGTAAAATCAACCTCCGTATTTTTTACTGACACCGCGCGGAATCAATGTTTGTTTTCTTGTATGTTTTCTACACTATCTACTTTAACGCACGTTCTCTCTTTCGTAAAATACATATATTCAATACAACATATGCATTTTATCTATATAAAGCAGAATGCTGTTCATTCATATAGTGAAGAAATTGCTTAGAGGCATATGAAATATATTTATCTTTTTTTAAAATCAATCCTAAATCCCATGAAATAGAAGGGTTAGTAATAGGAACTGCTTTTACAATAGAGGAATCTACTTTTGCCGCAATGGACTGTGGAAAGATAGATACTCCTAAGTTTTCGGCAATCATTTCACCAATAAAATCCCACTGAGAGCTCTCGTAAGCTACGTTAGGTTCAAATCCTGCTTGTTGACATGCATGAATAAGCCGGTCGTGAAGCGTAAAATCTTCATTAAATAAAATAAATTTCTCTTGGGCCAATTCATTAATTTCCACATGAGTTTTAGAGGCTAAAAGATGGGAACGGTGAACATATAAAAGCATTTTTTCAGAGATAAAAGGATTAATATCAAAAAGATGTTCATTTACCGGAAGCACCGCTACACCTAAGTCTAACTCTCCTTTTTCTACTGCTTTTTGAACACGATTGGCTCCGTATTCAATAAGTTTAATCGTAATATCTGGATAGAGCTGCTGAAACCCTTTGATAATCTTTGGAAAGAACAGAACTCCAATCAATGGAGGAATTCCAATTTTAATCATCCCTTTCTTCAGATTCATCACATCATATAAATAAGTCGATAGCTCATCAATGGATGCCATGACTTTTTGTCCTTGCGCATACACCACTTCCCCGGCATCCGTTAAATCAATCTGTCGTGCGGACCGATCAATTAATTCTACTTCCAATTCTTCTTCTAAGTTTTTCACCATTTTGCTCAAGGTCGGCTGTGAAATATGGAGACTTTGAGATGCTTTAGTAAAGCTCCTTAATTTAGCGACTTCTAAAAAATAATTAAGCTGACGAATATCCATCTCTGCTCCTCCTATAGATAAGGCGAATATCTTTTATATTTTTTATTCATTTTACCTATTATTTTTTAGGATATACAGTAAAAATATAAAGAGAAGATGGACACATAATAAATCAATTTAATCTAAATAAGGACAATTGGGATAAAGGCGCTGGTATGGACCGCTTGTGACACCGCTGTTGCTTTCCGAGGGCGACCGCTGAGCCTCCTCTTCACTTGCGCTCCTGCGGTGTCTCACCTGTTCCGCTTTTCCGGCAGGAGTCTTCGCCTTGCCCTCCAATCAACATCTAGAAGCTACTACATGCATGAAACCTACGCTTACCATAACATCAAAAAATCCGAACGATTCATCGTTCGGATATACCTTCACCTAAAATACTTTTGTCCCGTCTTCTTTTACGAATATGATTTAAAATGCTTTGGCTGCTTGTGCTGCTTGTTCTAGACCACTTTCAATAATTTCTTGCCCACGATCTGGAAACTGATTATGTCCCTCAATAATAACAGAGTTCACATCCGTGATTCCAAAGAATTGAAGTACGCTGCTGACATATTTAACGGCCATTTCGACCTCAGCTGCTGGACCTTCTGAATACACTCCGCCTCGCGCGTTTAATAACATCACTTTTTTATCGCCTAGTAATCCCACCGGACCTTCGGGCGTATACTTAAACGTTTTGCCTGCTTGATTTAAATAATCAAGGTACGTATGAAGCACGGCTGGCACAGTAAAATTCCAAAGCGGAAAGGCAATAACAATTTTATCTGCTCTCACAAATTGTTCTAAGTAGGAATTAGCAGTTTCTGCTGCTTTGTTTTCCGCTGCCGTCACTTCTAGCCCTCTTGCTAATTTAAACTGACCGTTTATCATGTCGGCATCTAAATAAGGAAGTTCTTCTTTAAACAAATTTAGCTCTAGTATTTCTTCATCTTGATGCGATTGTTGATAGCTTTTTAAAAATGCATCATATAATTTCATGCTAACCGCTTCACTTGCCGATCTGTCATTTGCTTTTATAAAAAGAGTATAACTCATACTAAAACCTCCACTGATTGTTCATACTCTTATTTTATTCGCTTTTTTCGTGCATTTCGAACGACTTTATAATGAAATACCTTCATACTTTAGTCTGAAAAATCCTATATTAGATTTTTATTAAAGAGCAAAAAAACAAATTGACAACGATAATCATTATCATTAAAATTAGAGAGAATTTAATTATTACTATCATTTAAAGTAAGGGGAGCTTTTTATGTGGTCGAGTTTGGCTTTGTCGCTTCGTGAAGGTTTAGAAGCGTCACTTATTATTGGAATTATTTTAGCTCATGTTACAAAAATTGGCCGAAAAGACTTAAAGTATTCCGTCTTCATTGGCGCTGCTGCTGGCCTTATTTTCAGCTTAGTATTTGGCTTTATTGGCTTTAATGAGGCGAGAGAGTTAGAAGAAAAGTCAGAAGAAATTTTTGAAGGAGTCATGATGCTTTTAGCTGCAGGTCTTATCGCTTACTTTATTCTGTGGTTGCATCGGAGCAAAGAAATGACATCTTCGGTTACATCAAAAATTTCCAGAAGCTCTTCCAAATGGGGATTAATCGTTTTAGCCTTTTTATCTGTCTTTCGTGAAGGAACAGAACTAATTATTTTTAATCTGACACAAGTGAATCAACACGCCTCTTCTATTGTATTCGGCAGTATAAGTGGCATTTTGCTGGCCATCGTTATTACATACATTCTGTTCAAAACAGCTATTAAGCTGAACCTGTGGATTATTTTTAAAGCGCTTGGTGTTTTCCTTATTTTTATTGGAGGAGAGTTATGCGGTGAAGGTTTGGTTAAGCTATTTGAAGCTGGTGGAGAACCACTTGAAATAATTGGATTTAGTGTATTTACAGTTGCATCACTGTATCTATTCTTCCAAACGGAGTTAAAAAAATTAAGAGTAAGAAAACAAAAATCAGCATCATAATCACACAAAAGCCGCCTAACGGCGGCTTTCTCAGTTTGCAGATGAAACGGGAAGGTGAATCACAACTTCCGTCCCTTGTTCTTCTTCACTTTTAATAAAAATCTCGCCTTTATGCTGACGGACAATAGTTTGTGYAATCGACAGTCCAAGCCCCGTTCCTCCCGTAGCTCTGCTTCTGGCTTTATCGACTCGATAGAAACGTTCAAAAATATGTGCAAGATCTTCTTTTGGAATGCCAATTCCATAGTCTTTTACTTTGATAATGACATCTTCCTGCTTTTTTTCAACGGTCACTTCAATTTTATCCGTACTGTATTTAATTGCATTATCAAGCAAAATAATCAATACTTGCTTCATTTTTAGTTCATCCACTTCAATCATAATGGGCGTTTGATCATAATGAAGAACTAATTCTCTTTTGTATACCTGCTGCAGCTGCTTAACGATTTGTTCAAAAATAAGAACAAGATCTGTTTGCTTCAGATCAAGCGTTTGTTCTTTTTCCACACTTGCCAGATCAAGCAGCGTTTCAATCATTTTTTGCATTTTGGTTGCTTCGGCATAGATAGTGTCGATCGCATCGAGCGTAATTTCTTCATTTTTAATCCCTCTTCTTCTTAATAAATTAGAATAACTGCGAATAACGGTTAGAGGGGTTTTTAATTCATGAGAAGCATCGGAAACAAACTGATTTTGCTTTTCAATATTTTCTCGCAAGCGGTCAATCATATGATTAAAGGTAACGGTCATCCCCTGCAGTTCATCTCTCGTTTCGGTTTGAATGAGGACTTTTTTAGGAACACCGCTCTCTTCGATCTCTTTCATCGTTGTGACCATATTTTTAATAGGATGCATAATGACGCGTGATAACCATCTTCCTCCTAAAAGAGACAGTAAAATGGACACAAGCGAACAAAAAATCAAAATTGATAGCAAAATATCTTTACGGGTTTCAAAACCAGTCAGGAGCTCACCAATCTCAAGCGTTTCAACGACTTGATTATTGACTTTGACAGGCATGCGAATAACCAATACTTGCTTTTCTCTGATTTTGCGAAGTTTCACCTTTTTTTTCTTTGAAAATTCGGGCTTAATTTTCACCAGATGAGGGTCATTTGATACCTGGTTAATGACCGTAGAATTTTCTGAGACTGTTCGGATAAATGAATGGTTGGTCAAATAAAATTTTAGTAACTCCGGCGAGAGCTCCACGGAATGATCTTGCTGACCTTTTTGAATAATCTCGCGTGCTTTTTCGAATAAAATGTCCTGTTCCATATTCACGGTAGATTTAGTAAAGGAGAAAAAAACAACGATGTTCATGATTAATAAAATAACCACTAGCCATGCTGTTGTCAGTAAATTAATCTTCGTCGTGATCTTCATGTTTCTCCTCTTTCATCATATATCCTACGCCCCGCACCGTATGAATGAGAGAAGTAGAAAAACCTTCATCTACTTTTTTTCTTAAGTGGCGAATATACACATCAATTACGTTCGTTTCTCCTTCATATTCATAGCCCCAAACGTTTGTGAGAATTCCTTCTCTCGTGACAATTTTATTTTTATTCGTAAGCAAATACACGACTAAATCATACTCTTTCGGTGTCAACGTAATGGATTCATTGTTTCTTAGGACTTCCCTTGTTTCAAGATTAATGGTCAAATCACTTATCGTTAAGAGCTCCGCTTCAGCTTCTTTCGTTCCTGATGCTTCTACGAGCGAACGATAGCGAATACAAGAGCGAACCCGTGCTAACAGTTCTTCAATTTCAAACGGTTTTGTAACATAATCATTAGCCCCTTGGTCTAAGCCCATTACCTTATCCAGCGTCGTATTTCTGGCAGTTAATAAAATAACTGGCGTAAATACTTCCGCTTTCCGAAGTCTTCTTAACACCTCAATACCACTCAGACTTGGAAGCATCACGTCTAGCAAAATGAGGTCATATTGAGCGGATGTTGCCGTCTCTAACCCCGCTTTCCCGTCGTACTCAACATCTACTTCATAATCTTCAAATTCCAATTCAATCTTTAACACTTTCGCAATTTGCGCTTCATCTTCCACAATTAAAATTTTCTCTTTCATGTTATACACCTCTCACCACATGTCTTAAGTGAAAGAATAGCTTCTTTAGATAAAAAAACAACACCTTTTTCAAAAGATGTTTGTTTTTTTATCTAAACCCTACTTTTTCAACATACTTGTCTTTTAGCTTATCCTTATTGTTTGTAAACATGAATGTTTTACGCATGAAGACCAATCGTTTGCTTTTCCCCTAAAATCCAATTGACTACTGCTAAAAGTTCTTCAGGCGTTTGTGCTTCGATTTCTTTATGGTAAGCAGCAATCGCGTTATATAATGTGCTCATTTTATCAGCATCCTGCAGCACTGCCTGCAGCTGACTTTCTAACGATTGATCCGCCTTTAGTTCTTGAACTAAGTTTCGTTCTGTTAAATAGCGTAAATTCACTTCTTCTTGACCTGGTAAAGCAGAATGAACAAAAATCGGTAAATTCTTGCGAAGAGCTTCACTGACCGTGATACCACCTGGCTTTGTTACAATAGCATCCACTTGTTCATACAGTTCATTCATTTCTGTGCGTGATGAAATGTACGGAATCGGTGTAACGTGCTGTAATTCCCATCCCTTGATTTCTTCATATAGCTTTTGATTTTTGCCGCATAAGACAAAGTAATGAAAATGGCTCGCATCTTTTAAATCATTGTAGAAATCCATAATATTGCCTAAACCGCTGCTGCCTCCAGCAATTAAAATATTTCGATTACCAGGATGCTTAAATGTTCTTGTTTTTGTTATTTCTTCATGTACCGGTATTCCTGTGACCATCATATTTTGAAGTGGAATTTCACTTTGAGCACGAAGTCCTTTTTTTACTTCTTCACTAGGGAGAAAGTGAAAATCAATCTCTTCTTTTCCCCATAAATTATTAATAAAGAAATCCGTGTAGACATTTATAATAGGTACATCGCACTTGCCTTTTGCTTTTAATTGACTGAGCAAATAAGAAGGAAAACCATGTGTGCATATAATTAAATCCGGATTTTCTTCTTTAACTAAGTGCTCCATTTTTTTTGCGAATACGTGATGATACCATTTGAATGAATGAACAGGCGGTTCATAAAAGAGATGTTTGTATGCCATATTGTACGTTTCTGGAGCATAACGAATCCATTTCAAATATGTGCCTGTGACCACTTTTTCTAATAGTTCGTTTGTATAGCTTAATAAATCTATTTTTTTATAACAAATATTTGTTGTTCTTCTTTCCAATATATCCATTAACGCCTCTGCCACTTGATGATGGCCAGAAGGCATTTTTAGAAGAGGTAAAAATAAAACCTTTTTCAACTGTTTCATCTCCTATTCTAAAAGCAGTTTCTTCCTCTCCTTTTTATATCATTAAATGCCCTTAAATTTCGGATTTTAATTGATTTTTAATGTGAAATTCATCGTTTTTTTAGAGTGTCAATCTAAACTAAGAGTGAAAAGTACTGCATAAGGAGAAAACAAATGAACCTCAATTACGAAGTATTTCAATGGATTAACTCGTTTGCTGGTGAATCCAGCGCAATGGATTCTGTAATGATTATCATCACGAATAGCGTTCCTTATTTTATAATGGCTTGTTTGCTTTTGCTTTGGTTTAGCGGAAAAACAGAAAGAACAATTTATCACCGTTATACGGCTTTATACATGTTGTTTACAATTGTACTTTCTCTATGTATCAATGAGGTCATTCACCTGGTGTATTACCACCCGCGTCCGTTTGTGACTCATCACGTTCATAAGCTGATTCCGCACCCGGCTAATTCATCTTTTGTGAGTGATCATTCGATTTTAGTCTTTTCTGCTGCTTGGATCATGTGGTTACGAAAAAACAAATGGAGAAGCATCATTTTTATATGGGCTGTCATTTCTGGCCTTTCACGTATTTACGTAGGCGTTCACTATCCAGCAGATGTACTTGGAGGCATGGTGATTGCGGGAGCTATCGGATGCTTTATTATATACGTTTCAGCTAAAACAACTCCTCTTATTCAGCGATTATTCTGGATTCACGATTTGATTATCAAGCGTATTCCGTTTCTATCTTCCTATACGCATGAACAAATTAGCAAAAAAAATCATTCAGCTTAAAGAGGCTGAGGCAAAAATAGTTTAGCYGAARTGAAAAACGAACCACTAATCAAACTGTTTGATTAGTGGTTCGTTTTTTTTGTTATGGTKAACGTARAWTTTATCTGTTTYGTTCCTTCYAGCAGTTGATTGGAGGGCAAGGCGAAGACTCTTGCGGGAACAGTGGAACAGGTGAGAACCCCGCAGGAGCTCAAGCGACGAGGAGGCTCAGCGGCCGCTCGCGGAAAGCGAAGCCTTGCACGGAAATCAACTGCGGTCGAGCAAGCAGTCCAGATTACATATCCAGATTGTTCACCTTTGAATGGGATTCATTTCGTTACGTCTCAGCCTCTTTTTTTATTATTTTTAAAAAACAAAGTTCACTTTCTTGACTTTCACTTTTATTTATTTTATATTAGTTGATGTATCAAACATTGATGTATCAAATATTAATTCATCAATAAATATCATAGAAAAAGGGAGCGACTTTCTTGTCACATTCATGTTCTAAAAAAGCAAATGTTCTGTATGCTCTGCAAGAAGTTAATAAACAAATTAATCAAAAGTTTGAGCATTGTACCGGTGTTAGCCAATCACGTCTTGATATTTTACATCAGCTTTATGAAACAGGTGAAATGAGTCAAAAGGCGCTTCAACAGCAAGTAAACATTGACAATGCTGCAATTACAAGGCATTTAAAGCAGCTCGAAGAAAGAGATGTTGTATCACGCCGTAAAAACCCTGATGACAACCGCGTAACATTTGTAAAGCTTACGAAAAGCGGACATGAAAAAATCGGTGCATTTCGAAACGAAAAAGCTCGCTTTATTGATGAAGCATTTAAAGATTTCAGCGAAGAAGAACAGCTGCTGCTTTCCAAAATGCTTGAGCGTTTAAAAGTAAACATTTCGGCCATTGAACGGTCATAACATTTTTAACATAAAGGAGAGTTCATCATGACGCAAACAAAAACACTAAACAATGATTTCCAAGATATTATTACAGGGCGCAGATCTATTCGTTATTACGACCCATCTGTCAAAATCAGCCGTGAAGAAATGAAAGAAATTTTAACCGAAGCGACGCTAGCTCCATCTTCTGTTAATGCACAGCCTTGGCGCTTTCTAGTAATTGATAGCCCTGAAGGAAAGGCAACATTAGCTCCGCTTGCTAAATTTAATCAATCACAAGTAGAAACATCAGCAGCTGTTATTGCGATTTTCGGCGATTTAAAAAGTGAAGAAAATTTAGATGAAATTTACGATAAAGCTGTTGAACTAGGCTATATGCCACAAGAAATTAGAGATATGCAAATTCCTAAAATCAAAGCGCACTACGCAGCTGCTTCTGAAGAATTAAATAAAGAAACAGTATTAATTGACGGCGGTTTAGTATCTATGCAGTTAATGCTTGCTGCACGTGCTCACGGTTATGATACAAACGCTATTGGCGGTTATGAAAAAGATCAAATTGCCGAGGCATTCGGTTTAGACAAAGAGCGCTATGCGCCGGTTATGTTACTTTCAATCGGCAAAGCAGCAAATAGCGGTTACCCGTCTGTACGTTTACCAATCGAAAAAGTAGCTCAATTTAGATAATAAAAAAAGGTGCTGTATATTCAGCACCTTTTTTTATCCTCCACTAACGGGCGGAATAAATGCGACGGTATCTCCCGTTCCAATGGTTTCTTCATCTGTTACAAACTCTTCGTTGACTGCGGTCATCGTTTGCTTCAGAGAGGACAACTTATACGTTTTTTGCACATATTCCTTTAATTCCTTCACTGTTATATCTTGCTTATCAACTGTTACTTGTTCCACTCCAGCCTCTTCACGTATAGCAGCGAAAAATAAGACGTTAATCATTTTTACATCTCCTTCATTGGCTTTCCTTCAGGATATTCTTTCGTTTCTAACTGATCTCCAATCCATTTTGTTCCGTCTTCCCAAAATTCCTTTTTCCAAATTGGCACAATTTGCTTAATACGTTCAATAGCATACTCGTTTGCTTCATAAGCTGTTTTGCGATGCGGAGAAGAAACGGCAATAACTACTGCGACTTCTGTTATATCAAGCTTCCCGATTCGGTGAGTAATAGCTGTCAAAGCATCGGGCCACTTTTCCTGAATTTCGTCACCAATTTGGCTAAGCATTTTCACTGCCATTGGCACATAGGCTTGATATTCAAGAGAGAGCGTCTTCTTGCCTTTTGTAAATTCTCTTACCGTTCCAATAAATGTCGTAATAGCTCCCGCGTCTCTTCTAGAAACTTTTTTAATTATTTCATCTACGGCAATTGGCTGATTTACTACTTCAAATAAGTGCTGGTTCATCTTCTTTCCCCCACTTCTTTCAATAAAAAATTAAGATAAAGTTCGTCTTCTTGTAAGTGAAATATTGGATATGCTCGCTGCACTTCTTTTTTTAGCGGAACGTGACTGATCACGCATATAATATTGGTTAGAGAGGAAAGCAGAACAAGATCTTCTTCACTTCGAATCAAGACTGCTTTTGGATAGGATTCTTTTTTATATCCTTCAACAAAAATGACATCTGGCGAGAAAAATTGATAAAAATCAATCAGCTTTTTTAGGCTCCAGTCTTTACTAGCTGCCGTAAGCTGAAGGATTCCACCTCCCTCTACACCTGCCACATCGGCACCTGCTTGCTGGTGGCGATGACTGTCTTTTAGCTCACTGCTGCTATCTGGAGGTCCGCCGTGTCCATGATGCTTAATAGAACCTACACATAGATTGAATTGTTTCGCTCTTTTAATGAGCTCTTCCACTAAAGTAGTTTTTCCGCTGTTTTGAAATCCAACTACTTGTAAAACGGTACAACAAGCTACCAAGGCCATTCACTTCCCCGCACGTCATCTAGCAATAAGACGTCAACCAGCATTCCTTCTTTGTATCCTCTCGTCCCTCCAGGAAATATAATTAATGTATCTGCATGAGCTAAAGAAGAAACAGCACTAGATTTTGTAAAGCTTAATGGAGAAGCAATGAGCTGTCCTTCCCTGTATGAAAGCCTGCCAGATACAAATCGCATAAAAGGATTTGGCTTTAAAAAGTCTTTTCCTAACAAAGCTTTTTCTTTCCGAAGATGAGGGGCGCTCTTACCCGCATATGTACTGATTACCGGACGAGCCAGAAGTTCAAAACCGACATAGCACGCTGTAGGATTTCCCGAGAGGCCAAATAAAAGCTTTTCTTCCATACGAGCAACCGTTGTTACACTGCCTGGTCTCATTGCTATTTTATTAAAAAGAACTTCGGCTTGTAATTGTTTATAAACATCTGGTAGATAATCATAGTCTCCTACTGAAACGCCGCCCGTTGTAATCAGCATGTCCACTTCTGATAGTGCAGCTTTTACCGCATTGTAGCACTGACTTAAATCATCAGGCATAATACCAAAATAGTTCACTTCGCCTCCAGCTTTTTCAATTTGCGCACGCAGCATATGAGCATTGCTATTACGAATTTTGCCCCGTTCAACAGGATCACTCACTTCCACTAGTTCACTTCCAGTTGCAAGTAATCCAACTACAGGTTTTTTGAAGACAGCTACGTCACTATAGCCAAATGTGGCTAAAAGAGCTGCTACTCCCGGAGTGATATACGTTCCTTTTGAAGCTAACACAGTGTCTTTTGTTGTTTCTTCTCCTTGAAAAGAAATGTTATCTCCGCTGTTAAACGAACGCTTGATTTGAACGATCGGCTGATTGTCTTTCGTATATTCTTTTGTTACTTCAAGCATTGCAACCGCATCGCAGCCTTTAGGAATAGGAGCTCCTGTCATAATACGCACAGCCTGCATCGCGCTGACTGTATGTTCAAAAACAGAACCCGCTCCTATTTCTCCTCGAACAGCCAGTTCTACTGGATGAAGTGATGATGCTTCTTTCGTATCTTGTGACCGAACGGCAAAACCATCATATGGAGAACGATCAAAAGCAGGAATATCATGATCTGCTATTAAATCTTCAGCTAAAAATCTGCCGTGAGCTTCTTCAAGCGCAATGATTTCTTGCTTTCTGTTTTTTGCATACTGCATCACTCGTCCAACGCATTCTCCGACAGGGATAGGAGTTCGCTTTTCTCTCATTCTTTTCACTCCTTTACTCATCCTAGTAAACGATAATATAAGCTTCTCGCAAATTGAATATCATTCGTTCCATGAATAAATACACGGCCATCTTGAAAAATTACAAAGCGCTGCTCTGGAAGCTGACATGACAGAAGATATGGATTGCGGTCCACTTCCCCCTGTTTTTTTAACCGTTTTTCCAATTCATCGAAGTTGTACAAATGGCGCTGCGAGGGCCTGATTTGAACCGTCTCTCTGCCGCACAGAACGTCTGTTTTAAGCTGATTTTCATACGCTAAGTACGGATAAGTTTGGGTTGATCCGCAAGAAGAACATTTATCACTTTTCATTTTGCCCGTCTTAAATTCAGCATGCTGATTATTCCAGGCATCAAAGGTTAGAAATGTGTGGCGCAAAGCTTCAACATCTTCGACTAAAATTTTTAATGCTTCGGTTATTTGATAGGCTGCCACAATTTGAACAGCGGGACTAATAATTCCTGCTGTCTCACAGGTTGCTCCTCCGACAGGCACTTTTTTCAATATGCAGTGCAGACAAGGGGTTACATTTGGGATAACAGTATAAGTGGCGCCATAACTCCCTACACATGAGCCGTATATCCAAGGAACTTCATACTTATGTGACAAATCATTTAAAATAAAACGGATGTCGAAGTTGTCTGTCGCATCGATGATCACATCGGCTGTTTGGACGATACTTTCTAAATTAGCAGGCTGAGCATCCATCACCAGCGCTTCAATCTTCACTTCCGTGTTTATTTGACGCAAACGATTTTTTGCTGCTACAGCTTTAGGTAGTTTGTTTTGCGCATCTTGTTCTGTATAAAGCTGCTGACGCTGTAGATTACTCCATTCTACATAATCACGATCTACAAGAGTCAATTTTCCAATTCCAGCACGCACGAGGGCTTCTGCGCTAGCGCTGCCTAGAGCCCCTGCACCTACAACTAAAACATGCTTACTTCTAATTTGCTGCTGCCCTTTGTTTCCAATGGGCTGGAAAAGCTGCTGACGTGAATAACGTTCTGTCACTCTTTTCTCTCCCTTTCTCATTCAATCTCTGACTTCACTATCTATTCCTTCGTCAAAGATATTTCTTTAGAAACATGCTATTATACACATAAAGCTACGCTGCTTTACAGAGACTTTTTTGCATAAATATACAAATATATTTTGATGGAGGTATTTAATAAATGTCCATTGCAGGCATTGTATTAGCAGGAGGAAAATCTTCTCGCTACGGTAAACCAAAAATGTTTGAAACCTATAACAAGAAATCATTTTACGAATATAGTATAGATGCATTAAAAGAAAATCACGTCACACCTATACTTGTGTCTACCAACCAAGATTTACTCCCTTATTTTCAAAGAAAGGATGTTGCATTTGCAGTTGAAAAATGCCCGTATCAAGGTCCTTTGTATGCAATTCATCACGCTTTAACTGCGATCGATTGCTGCGCTGAATGGTTCTTTATTCTTTCTTGCGATATTCCTTTTATTAATGCTGAGTTTGTTCATCACATGATCACACTGACCCAAACGGACTCACCTGACATTGTTCTTCCTGTTCAGCCTGATCACATTCACCCGCTTCTAGCACTCTATCACCGTAGAACGCTTCCTCTTATTGAACAACTCGTTACACAAGGTGAAAGAAGGCTTACGCAATTGTTGAATCAGACAAACGTCCTTCGCGTGCCTTTTTCAGCGGAAGATCCCACTTTTATAAATGTGAATCATCGCAGTGATTGGGAAGTATAAAGCTTCTTTGAATTATCCACCAATATGAGACATTTCCACTTTTTCAGCGCCTTGGACCTGTCTTCCATTAGCTCGTTCGTCTGAGTAACGATCTTTCCGATGATTCCAGATATCAGAAATGGTGTCACAAACAGTATGATCAGAGGCTTCTGACCGTATCAGTGTGCGGAGGTCATATCCTTTTGACGCGAACAAACAGGTATAGAGCTTTCCTTCAGCCGATACTCTTGCGCGTGAACAAGTGGAACAGAATGAATCTGTGACAGATGAAATGATACCAATTTCCTCTTCTGTCCCGACGTATCGATACCTGGTGGCTACTTCTCCCGTATAATGAGGTGTAATTTCTTCAAGAGGCATTTCTTGTCCAACTATATCAAGAATTTGTTTCTTTGTTATAACCTCATCCATTTTCCATCCGTTTGAATTTCCAACATCCATATATTCAATAAAACGCAGCGTATGTTTTTTGTCTTTAAAATAGTGGGCCATCGGAAGAATATCCTGCTCATTCTTGCCTTTTTGGACAACCATGTTTATTTTGACTGAAATCCCCGCAAGAGCTGCTGCTTCTATTCCTTCTAATACTCGTTTTACGCTTCCTCGGTTTCCATTCAACTCTTGAAATCTCACTTCATCAAGCGAGTCTAAGCTAACAGTTACTCTTGATAATCCCGCTTTTGATAAGGCTTCTGCATGCTTCTTTAACAGTGAGCCGTTTGTTGTTATGGCAATATCATCTATACCCTCAATTTGCTTCAGACGATTGATTAGATCTGGCAAGCCTTTTCTTAGCAGCGGCTCTCCTCCCGTTATACGCACTTTTTTTACTCCTAGCGATGCGAATAATCTAGTGAGTCTCTCTAATTCATCAAACGAAAGAATGTTTTCGGCAGGTAAAAATGGATAGTCTGCCCCAAAAATTTCTTCAGGCATACAATATCGACAGCGAAAGTTACAGCGATCTGTTACTGACAAACGCAAGTCTCGTAAAGGACGCTTTAAAGTATCAACTATAGCGTATGACATCTGCCTCATCTCTCCTCTCTCTAGCTGTCAGCTTCTCCACAGCAGATTAACTCTCTCTTAAAATTCTTTCCGGGCATGTATAAATATTCAACGAATCATTTCGAATAAACCCTACCGTTGTAATTCCCAATTCTTCTGCTAGATTTAAAGCAAGTTCAGTCGGGGCGGATTTTGAAAGAACCACTTCACACCCGATCTTCGCTACTTTCAACAAAATTTCTGAAGAAATACGGCCGCTGAAAACGACTACTTTATCTCTAATTGAAATATGGTGTTTTAAGCAATACCCGTATAGTTTATCTAGAGCATTATGCCTACCAATGTCCATTCTGCTAAGCATAAAGCCATTTTTATCACAAATAGCAGCGTTATGAACGCCACCCGTTTCTTGAAACGTAGCAGCAGATTGCTGCAGCTTATTCATCAATTGAAAACAATCCTTAATTGAAAGTTCTACCGATATATCGTTCATTTTTTTAGCAGTCAGTGCATCATTTATAAAGACAAACCCTTGTCTGCTCGCCCCGCAGCAAGACGTGATATATCGTTTATTTTGAAGGTTTCGAAAATACGGGTTTAATTTATCTATTGTAACATGAACATACCCTTCTTTTTCTTGAACCCATATGTTTTTAATGTCTGTGTATGCTCGGATAACCCCTTCAGATGCTAAATAGCCAATTACCATATCTTCAATGTATTGTGGGCTACATACCATCGTGACAAACTCTTCTTCATTAATTTTCACAGTCACAGGAAACTCCGTTACAATTTTATCTTCCACGCTTTTCATTTGACCATTTTTAAATCTAAGAACTGTACGCTTCTTAACGGTCGAGTTCATGTGATGTCTCCTTTTTTAAATAATGTTTTTATCAAAAACGAATACGGAAACCGCTATATTTTCTTTTATTTTCATATCTGAAAATAAATTAACCAACTTTGCTCCTACCAATTCTTCTAACCCTTCCGGCGGATTCGATGCATATACATCTTGGATCATTTTTGTTCGAGCTAGATGAACCATGTCACATCCTTCAGCAGTGCTTGCAATAAATGTTTCTGTCGGAGTTAAATTTCCATACAGTGTTGAGACAGCCATATTTTCAACAAAAACCGTATGTATTCTTTCCGGTCCTTTTCCAAATAAATCTTTTCGAAGCTTCCGAATAATATCATTAAATTCATGAATAGTTTTTGACATAATCAACGCTCTCCCACCGATTAAAATTAAATTGTGCATTTTATTCCTACAGTTTTTTTATCATAAATCAACACTTCAAAAAATAAAAGCCCAAAATCTTTGCAGCAAAACTTTTGAAGAGAGTTGGGTATTTAAAAAAGTTGTGCATTTAAAAACGTAGCGATATAATTATAAATAACCGAGATGGAATAATAATAATGAATTGTTATTACTCTATCACTTTTTCTTAACGATATAAATGGGCTGGATTGGCATATTAGTAAGACCTGCTAGTAAACTATTCCACCATGATTGCACTTCCCTTATTTAATTAGGCGTGTGTATTCATGGTGGTTTTTTGTTTTTATATAAAGGAGGAARACAAATGAGTCGTGAAATCATCACTGTTCATATAAATGGTAACGAATACAAGGCAGCTTCAGGCTCTACCATACTCGAAATTATTAATCAGCAAAGCATTGAGCACCCTCAGATTTGTTATGTTCCTGAAGTGGATCCTATTCAAACTTGTGACACATGTATCGTTGAAATGAATGGCGAGTTAGTTCGTTCTTGTTCTACAAAAGCTGAAAACGGCATGAAGATTGAATTACAATCAGCACCCGCAAAAGCGGCACAGACGGAAGCAATGGATCGTTTATTAGAAAATCATTTGCTATACTGCACCGTTTGCGACAATAACAACGGAAACTGTAAATTACATAACACAGCCGAAATGATGGAGATTGAACATCAAAAATACCCCTATACGCCAAAGGCCTCAGAGAATGAAGTCGATATGTCTCATCCGTTCTACCGTTATGACCCTAATCAATGCATCGCTTGTGGCCAATGCGTAGAGGTTTGTCAAAATCTTCAAGTTAATGAAACACTCTCTATCGACTGGGAAGCGAAACGCCCCCGCGTTCTCTGGGATGACGGTGTAGCAATCAATGAATCTTCTTGTGTGAGCTGCGGTCAATGTGTAACCGTATGCCCGTGTAATGCCTTGATGGAAAAATCCATGCTTGGAGAAGCTGGATTTATGACTGGGCTTCCAAAAGACGTTTTAAATCCAATGATTGATTTAGTTAAAGAAGTAGAACCTGGATACAGCGGAATTTTTGCTGTTTCAGAAGTGGAAGCCGCTATGCGCGAAACACGCACGAAAAAAACAAAAACTGTCTGTACATTTTGCGGAGTTGGATGTTCATTTGAAGTATGGACAAAAGGCCGTGAAATCCTTAAAGTTCAGCCTAGCTCTGATGCTCCCGCAAATGCCATTTCAACCTGTGTGAAAGGAAAATTCGGCTGGGATTTTGTAAACTCTGAAAAACGTATTACTAAGCCTTTAATCCGAAAAAATGGTGCATTTGTAGAGTCGTCATGGGAAGAAGCCCTCGACTTAGTAGCAAGCAGGTTAAGCTCTATTAATCAGCAGTATGGACATGGATCAGTTGGTTTTATTTCTTCTTCTAAGATTACAAACGAAGAAAACTATGTTATTCAAAAGCTGGCTCGCCAAATGTTTGAAACAAATGACGTAGACAACTGCTCTCGCTACTGTCAGTCTCCTGCAACTGATGGATTATTTCGAACAGTGGGAATGGGAGGCGATGCCGGCACGATAAAAGACATCGCAAAAGCTGGACTGGTTATCATCGTTGGAGCTAACCCTGCTGAAGGTCATCCTGTATTAGCAACTCGCATCAAACGCGCGCACAAGCTTCATGACCAAAAACTAATCGTCGCAGATTTGCGCAAAAACGAAATGGCTGAACGCTCTGACATTTTCATCAGTCCAAAACAAGGTACGGACCAAGTATGGCTAATGGCTGTAACAAAATACATGATTGACCAAGGATGGCACAATGAAAAATTCATCCAAGAAAACGTCAACTATTTTGAAGACTTTCACTCTTTGCTTGAAAAGTACACGCTTGAATATGCTAAACAAATTACGGGTATTCCAGCAGCAACGCTCATTCAAATAGCTGAAATGATTCGAGACGCCGATGGAACCTGTGTGCTGTGGGGCATGGGCGTAACGCAAAATACGGGAGGCTCTGATACATCAGCGGCTATCTCAAACCTGTTGCTTGCTACTGGAAACTATCGACGCCCTGGAGCAGGCGCTTATCCGCTCCGAGGCCACAATAACGTCCAAGGAGCATGTGATATGGGAACTCTTCCTGCTTGGCTTCCAGGCTATCAGCACGTCACAGACTCAGTCGCCCGAGCGAAATTTGAAAAAGCATACGGTGTAAAAATTAAAGATAAGCCAGGGCTTGATAATATTCAAATGCTGCATTCAATTGATGAAGGAAAAATGAAGGCCATGTACCTTGTCGGAGAAGATATGGCTCTTGTTGATTCAAATGCTAACCATGTACACGAAATATTATCAAATTTAGATTTTTTTGTCGTCCAAGACATTTTCCTTTCGAGAACGGCTCAATATGCTGATGTTGTACTTCCTGCTGTTCCTTCTCTTGAAAAAGACGGAACATTTACCAATACGGAGCGACGTGTCCAAAGATTGTATCAAGCATTACCAACGCTCGGGGATTCAAAGCCGGATTGGTGGATTGTTCAAGAGATTGCCAACCGCTTAGGTGCGAACTGGACGTATACACATCCTGGTGATATCTTTGCAGAAATGGCTAGTCTATCACCTTTATTCAGCCAAGCCAGCTACGAAAACCTTGAAGGCTGGAATAGCTTCTTATGGGGGAGCTTAGAGGGAAAAAGCACGCCGTTACTTTACGTCGATGGGTTTAATTTCCCAGATAAAAAAGCGCGCTTTGCTTTATCACATTGGGTACTTCCTGCCGAATTCCCAGAAGAATATGATCTACACATTAATAATGGAAGAATGTTAGAACATTTTCATGAAGGGAATATGACCAATAAATCGAGCGGCATCCAATCAAAAGTACCGGAAGTATTTGTAGAAATTTCACCTCAGCTTGCCAAGGAGCGTGAAATTGAAGAAGGTTCGCTTGTCAGATTAATCTCACCATTTGGAGCAGTAAAAGTACAGGCATTAATTACAGAGCGAGTAAAAGCAAATGAGCTGTATCTTCCAATGCACTCTGTTCATAAAGATTCGGCTATTAACTTCTTGACCGGACCTGCAGTCGACCAACGAACAAATACGCCGGCTTACAAACAAACAAAAGTACGGATGGAAGTATTAAGTAAAGGTGGAGAAACGCCTTTACCGTCTACAAATCCGCGTAACAAAAAACGTCATCCTCAAAATGGGGTCGAGGTTCAGCGTAAATGGAACCGTCCTGGCTACGTCCATTTAACAAGTAAATAGGAGGAGAAAAGATGGCACAACCTATTACAGAAATTAAGAAACCTCTTCTAAGCGAGGAAGAAGAAAAACAACAAAAATTAGAAGATTTAACTTCTCTGCTGGCAGATAATGAAGAAGCATTGAACCGTATTCTCGGTATTGTTGGCGAACTTAACGACATGGGTGTTCTTGAAGCTGCTGATTCAATGATTCAAGCAAAAGAAAAAATCTCAAAAATTGCGCTTCATCAAATTTCCAGAGAACCGGTAACCAATTTAATTAATACTCTTATGGGTGCAAGCAGCGGTTTGATGAAGGCAGATCCAGAGGTAACTGCTAAACTTGTAAATAGCGCAACAGCTGGTATGAACGAAGCGAATGAATATGTAAAAACCGGAAAAAAAGTAAGTGCA
This sequence comes from Priestia sp. P5_B4, assembly GCF_056400385.1. Classification (NCBI taxonomy): domain Bacteria; kingdom Bacillati; phylum Bacillota; class Bacilli; order Caryophanales; family Bacillaceae; genus Priestia; species Priestia sp. P5_B4. The sequence continues at coordinate 24,647 of NZ_JBFULJ010000005.1, read as the reverse complement.
TTAGCTCTTATAAAAGCGCTAAACGATCCAGATGTCAATCGTGCAATTGGATTTGGGCTTCACTTTTTAAAAGGAATGGGCAAAGCGTTGGAAGAATAAATGAAGCAGCGACTTGAAAGTTTTCCCCCTTTCAAGTCGCTGTTTTCTTTTTAGGAAGTCAAATTTAAAATGAACGTGATATAGTTATACTAAATTGCTTTACTACAACTAACTGAGGTGACACGATGCAACAATACTTTAAACCCTTATTCGCACTATTATTTTTAATTATGTTTACTGCTGCTTGTTCGAACGAAACAAATACCGATCAATCCGCAGCTCAGCACAAAAACATCAGCTTAACGATATCCGCTGCGGCCAGCTTAAAAGATGCGCTCACTGATATTCAAAAGCAATATGAAAAAAAGCATCCAAATATAGACTTGAAATTTAATTTTGGAGCTTCAGGCTCGCTGCAACAGCAAGTTACAAACGGCGCACCTGTTGATTTATTTTTTTCAGCAGCGGAAGACAAGTTTGATGCACTAGTAAAAGCAGGAGCTATCTCCAAAGAGAATGGTGCTGACTTGGTTGGCAATGACCTTGTGCTTATCGTGCCAAAGAATAATACGTCTGCTATCACAAATTTTGAAGATCTATCAAAGCCGACTGTTCAAAAAATTGCACTTGGAATACCAGAATCCGTTCCTGCCGGACAGTATGCGAAGGAGACTTTTGAACACATGAACCTCTGGAAAAACATTGAGCCAAAAACCGTCTATGCGAAAGACGTACGCCAGGTGCTTTCCTATGTAGAGACAGGAAACGTTGAAGCTGGGGTGGTTTATAAAACCGATGCCTTGATTTCAAAAAAGGTGAAGATTGTCGCTACTGCAGATAATAGCACTCACAAACCAATTGTATATCCTGTAGGCGTTATTAAGGATTCGAAACATCCACAAGAAGCAAAAGCTTTTTATCAATTTTTACAAAGTAAGACGGCTCTTGACACTTTAAAGAAATACGGTTTCACTGCAAATTGAGGCCGCTATGATTCAAGAATTTTTATCTCCTCTTCAGCTATCGCTTAAAATTGCATTAGTAGCAGGATTTGTCGTTATTATTTTAGGCACTGTTATAGGAAAACTGTTATCTAGGAAACACTTTAAGGGAAAAGTGATGATTGAAACGGCGTTAATGCTCCCGTTGGTGCTCCCTCCGTCCGTTGTTGGATTTTTATTGATTGTCATATTCGGGAAACACAGCCTGCTCGGCCAGGCAATTGAATGGGTCTTTCAACAACCCGTTATTTTCACATGGTGGGCAGCTGTTATTGCCTCCGTTGTCGTTGCGTTTCCGCTTATGTATCAATCTGCCAAAACAGGCTTTCAAGGCGTTGATTACGAAATTGAAGACGCAGCTCGAGTAGATGGTGCAAGCGAATGGAAAGTCTTTTTCTTTATTTCTATCCCTTTAGCTTCTAAAGCCATCGTAACAGGAGGAGTGCTAAGTCTGGCAAGAGCACTCGGAGAGTTTGGAGCCACTTTGATGTTTGCCGGCAATATTCCAGGTGAAACTCAAACTGTGCCTACCGCTATCTACGTAGCGATTGACTCTGGAAACATGAATCTCGCTTGGCTATGGGTTATTTCAATCGTCTTTCTTTCCTTTCTTATGCTGCTTTTTGTTCAGCTTAAACAAAAATAAAAGGATGCCTCTTTGTGTAACAGGCATCCTTTTATTTCTTTCCTGCTTTTTTCAATTTTACATAAATTATAAATTAAAAAGGAGCTAATCAAATGAAGAGCATACATTTGATTAACTCCTTTTATAAGTAAGGTAAGCCACCATACAATATGTATTGGTGGAGACGGTGGGAGTCGAACCCACGTCCAGAAATATCGCCACTTAAGCGTCTACGAGTGTAGTTGGCATATTGATCATTCGCGAGCTGTTCTGCCTACCAACAGGCGTCCCAGTCGCTAGTCTGATTATTCTCTTCCTTCGTCCTCAGACGGCGAACTCCGGCGTAGCCCACTTAAAGTGAGTCCCTTACCCTACCACATGGGCGATGGAGGGAGGAACCGCTAAGCTACTATTATGCAGCTAAAGCGAAGTTATTGTTAGATTTGCCAGTTATTATTGGCGTTGATGTTTTAACGAGGCCATCTCCTCGACTCGCAACCTAAGCTCGAACTACCCCTGTCGAATCCGTAACGTCCCCATATAAAAGGGAGTCGGAATGTGTAAGAAAAAATCTTACATCAGATAGCGACTTCAGTGTGCAAAATGAAATCTAACTGATAACAATACTTATTATATCACAAAATGAGCATTTTGCAATTGTAAGATTTTGTAATGTTACATCTTTTGACGATCACGAAATGCTCGTTCGATATCGCGCTTCGCTTCTTTTTGCTTTAAGTCTTCACGCTTGTCATATTTCTTTTTACCCTTACCAAGCCCTAGTAAAACCTTTGCGTATCCATTTTTTAAATACACTTTTAAAGGAACTAATGAATAACCCGTTTCTTTTGAATAGCCAATTAGCTTGCTGATTTCACGCTTATGCAGCAATAGCTTTCGTGTACGCAACGGCTCATGATTGTATCGATTTCCTTGTTCGTAAGGACTAACGTGCATATTGTGTAGAAATACTTCTCCGTTTTGCACACGAGCAAAAGAGTCCTTTAAATTTACACGCCCATTACGAATTGATTTAATTTCCGTTCCTTGTAGAACAATACCCGTCTCATATGTTTCTTCAATAAAAAAGTCGTGGCGGGCTTTTTTGTTTTGTGCAATTAATTTCCCTTCACCTTTTGGCATAAAACGTTCCTTCCCTTCAGCCGTACTTACGTATATGTATGATATTATGTATCATTTTACTGTATGGAAATCTAAACAACAACTAAAACGTTTAATGGAGCTGTTTTGAAGCAGAAGGAATACCCTTCTGCTTCACTGCTGTCGATTTCGATTATTTACGCTTTTTCTTTTTGCGCTTAACATTTGGGGCACCCTCGAAGAATCTCTTTTTCTTTTTCTTCTTTGGCTTTTGAGTAGACCACTCTTCATTTTTGCTTCGGCTGCCCTCGCGACCTTTTCCTTTATCATCTTTGCGTGACTTTTGTTTTGCTTTAATCACTTTAGGACGGTCTTTAGATAAGCGTTTGCGACTTTCTTTCATTCCTACAATAATAAAGTCAACCGAACGCTCGTCTTTATTCACATCGGCCACTTTCACTTCAATTTCGTCTCCAATTCGGAAGACATTGCCCGTTTTTTCTCCAATCATCGCATAGTGACGTTCGTCGTAACGATAATAGTCATCTGTTAAGTCACTGACGTGAACTAAACCTTCAATCGTATTTTCTAGCTCCACGAACATTCCAAAGTTAGTAACAGAGCTAATAATACCATTAAATACTTCCCCAACTTTATCAGCCATAAACTCAGCTTTTTTCATATCGTCCGTTTCCCGCTCAGCGTCAACTGAACGACGTTCCATATTAGAAGAATGCTCAGCAACATCAGGCAGAAGCTCGCGCCATTTTTCTTGCGTTTGCTGATCTGTTTTTCCTTCAATTAAATACGTGCGAATGAGACGATGAACGATTAAATCCGGATAACGACGGATTGGAGACGTAAAATGCGTATAGAACTCAGCTGATAAACCAAAGTGGCCTAAACTTTCTGCTTCATATTTCGCTTGTTTCATCGAACGAAGCATAACAGTTGAAATAACCATCTCTTCAGGCGTGCCTTTTACTTCTTCTAAAATATCCTGTAGCGCACGCGGATGAATATCGTTTCCTGTTCCTTTCACCGTGTAACCAAAGTTTGTAATGAACTCTAAGAAACGAGTAAGCTTCTCTGCATCTGGATCTTCATGAATACGATAAATGAACGGTACGTTCATCCAGTGAAAATGTTCTGCTACTGTTTCATTCGCCGCTAGCATAAATTCTTCAATTAGCTTTTCAGCAACCGAACGTTCACGCAAAATAACATCGTGAGGATGGCCATCATCATCTACTAATACTTTTGCTTCTTTGAAATCAAAATCAATGGCCCCGCGATCCATTCTCTTTTTACGAAGAATAGCTGCCAGCTTTTCCATACGCTCAAACATCGGAACGATTGGCTCGTAGCGTTCTAACACTTCTTCATCTTTATCCACTAAGATTTTGTTAACGTCTGAATACGTCATTCGTTCTGTCGTTTTGATGACACTTTCAAAAATCTCATGTTTCACTACTTCACCCTGTGGATCGATTTCCATCTCACAAGAAAGCGTAAAACGGTTAACTTTTGGATTTAATGAGCAAATTCCATTAGATAAACGGTGAGGAATCATCGGAATAACTCGGTCTACTAAATAGACGCTTGTTCCGCGCTCTGCTGCTTCTACATCAATCGGAGAACCTTCTTTAACGTAGTGACTTACATCTGCAATATGGACGCCTAATTTGTAGTTTCCATTTTCAAGCTCTGTAACCGTTACGGCGTCATCCAAATCTTTTGCATCTGCTCCGTCAATGGTTACAATAACTTGATCACGAAGATCGCGGCGGTTGCCAATATCTTTTTCGTCAATCGTTTCAGGTGTATCAATTGCTTGTGTTAAAGCATCAGCAGGAAATTCTTGAGGAAGACCGTGCTTATGGATAACAGAAATGATATCGATCCCCGGATCGTTTTTATGTCCAAGAATTTGAACAACTTTTCCTTCTGCATTCATGCGGCCTTCCGGATAGGTTGTCAGTTCTACTACTACTTTATGGCCTTCAACCGCACCGTTTCTTGCTGCTTTGGGAATAAAAATATCACCTGCAATTTTTTTGTCATCCGCAATCACAAAGCCAAAATTTTTGCTTTGCGTATACGTACCTACAATTTGCTGGGTACCTCGTTCTAAGATTTTTACAATGGTTCCTTCACGACGAGCACCTGATGATTCTGATGACACTCTTGCAAGCACAATATCTCCGTGCATAGCATTGTTTGTTTCAGTAGGGGGAATAAATACATCACCCGCATCTTTTTCTTCAGGAACTACGAACGCAAACCCTTTTGCATGTCCGCTTACTTTCCCTTTGACAAAATTCATTTGTTCCGGCAGCCCGTAGCGATCGTTTCTTGCTCGGATAATTAAACCCTTCTCTTCCATAATAACAAGTGCCTTCACAAACTCTTTGAATGACTCTGCATCCTCAGTATTAAATTCTTTTGCAAGCTCTTGGACAGTCAAAGGTTTGTAATTATCCCTTTTCATAAAATCCAATATTTCATTTATATAGGGCTGATTTTCTTCTTTCACATCATGTCCCTCCTTTTTCTTTATTCGTATTATCTCTATCACCAATCAAGTGATTCCAAAAATGCATATACATCCTCGTGAAGCTGATCACGCTCTTTATCAAAGGTAATGGTATGACCAGATTCTTCGTACCATTTTATATCTTTTGTAGGAGACTCGACGCTATTATAAATAATATTGGCGCTGTCTGTATTAATCATATGATCATGACGACCTTGTACAACAAATGTCGGTGCATAAATCATATCAACTGAATTTCGCACTTCAGCGATTAATTCCTGTAAAGACTTTAATGTGTTCATTGGTGTTTGCTTGAACTCTTCCATTTCTTGTTCAATCTGTTCAGACAATTTACCTTCACGCTTTTTATATTCGCGTGCATACGCTAAAACACCTTCATACATGACTTCTTCACTCTTTATATACATAGGGGCGCACATAGGCACAATACCCTTTATAGGTACAGTGTAACCTAATTTCAGTGAAAATACGCCACCTAGTGAAAGACCTACAGCGGCAATACTTTCATGACCTTTGCTTTTCAAAAACTCATAGCCGTCCATGACATCTTTCCACCAATCTTTTGGACCAGTATGAACAAGTTCTTCAGGCGCTACGCCATGTCCTTTGTAATGAGGTGCGTGGCATGTGTATCCTTTTTTCTCTAAAAAACGACCTAACATACGAACATCAGCAGAATTTCCGGTAAAACCATGAAGTAATAAAACAGCTTTTTCGCCGCCTTCAAATGTAAATGGCTTTGGTTGTGCAATTTTCATATATCATTTAACTCCTTTTAGTTATAATATCTGCAGTCCTAATAGAAAAAAACATGTATTTATGTGACGGTCATCACATAACAAGAGATGTAGCCATCAACTTTTACGCTTTTATACTATATTTAGTACTTTTTTCTAAAGCTATATTATATCATTACTTAAAAATGAAATTAAAGTATTCAACACGCCCATTAAAAAACCACCTAATACATAAGTTGGTATACACCAAGTACATATGCATTAGGTGGCAGTCTATCCAGTAACATATTAAAGTTTGAAATAAGATACAGCAAGTGTTAACACAAAGAATAAGATAGATAACACTACTGTCAAACGGTGTAAAACTAAGTCAATTCCACGTGCTTTTTGTTTCCCAAATAACGTTTCAGCTCCACCGGAAATAGCTCCAGATAATCCAGTAGTTTTACTTGATTGTAAAACGACCACAACAATCAAAGCAATTGAAACAATCACTAGCAAAGTAATCAGCAATGTATGCACTAAGACACACCTCCTACACCAAGTAATAGTCAATCAGCGGGGTTTCTTCATCCCTTCTGATTGGCATTACCGGGGATAAAGTACGCGCACTACGCTAAGGTTAATTTATCATAAAAAACCCTCTCGTACAAGTAATGGCAGTGAAATACAACGGATTTTAACGTAAAAAAACGGATGACAATCGTCATCCGTTTTTTATACTTTCAACTTATTTTTTTAAGTTGTAGAAAGATTTAGCGCCATCGTATACAGCTAGAACACCTAGCTCGTCTTCGATGCGTAGTAATTGGTTGTATTTCGCAATACGATCTGTACGGCTCATAGAACCAGTTTTGATTTGACCAGCGTTTGTTGCAACAGCGATATCAGCGATTGTTGCATCTTCAGTTTCACCAGAACGGTGAGAAACTACTGCTGTGTAACCAGCACGTTTAGCCATTTCGATAGCTTCGAACGTTTCAGTTAATGTACCGATTTGGTTAACTTTGATAAGGATAGAGTTACCTACGCCTTGTTCGATACCTTGAGCAAGTTTTTTCGTGTTTGTTACGAATAGATCGTCACCAACAAGCTGTACTTTTCCGCCAATGCGCTCAGTTAATAGCTTGTGACCATCCCAGTCATTTTCGTCTAAACCGTCTTCGATTGAAACGATTGGGAATTCGTTAACTAACTGCTCGTAGAAATCTACCATTTCAGCAGAAGTTACGCCTGTACGGCCTTCGCCTGCTAAATCATATTTACCAGTTTCTTTGTTGAAGAACTCAGAAGAAGCTACGTCCATACCTAATTGGATGTCTTTACCAGCTTCGTAACCAGCTTTTGTGATTGCTTCTACGATTACTTCTAATGCTTCACGGTTAGAACCTAAGTTAGGAGCGAAACCACCTTCGTCACCTACAGCTGTGTTTAAGCCTTTAGCAGATAAAACAGATTTTAACGCGTGGAATACTTCAGCACCCATACGGATTGCTTCTTTGAATGTAGGAGCTCCTACAGGTAAGATCATGAATTCTTGGAAGTCAACGTTGTTATCAGCATGAGAACCACCGTTGATGATGTTCATCATTGGAGTTGGTAATTGCTTAGCGTTGAATCCACCAAGGTAACGGTATAATGGAAGACCTACGAAATCAGCTGCTGCGTGAGCTACTGCCATAGATACACCAAGAATAGCATTGGCACCTAATTTACCTTTGTTTTCAGTACCGTCTAACTCGATCATAAGTCGGTCGATACCGATTTGATCAGTTACGTCCATACCTACTAATTCAGGAGCGATAATTTCGTTTACGTTTTCTACTGCTTTTAATACACCTTTACCTAGGTAGCGAGATTTGTCACCATCGCGTAATTCTACTGCTTCGTATTCACCAGTAGAAGCACCACTTGGTACTAAAGCGCGTCCGAAAGCGCCTGATTCAGTATATACTTCAACTTCAACTGTTGGGTTACCGCGAGAATCTAATACTTCGCGTGCATAAATGTCAAGAATTGCTGGCATTTTAAAACTCTCCTTTATAATTAATTATTTAATTAATGTTTTACCTGTCATTTCTTTTGGCTGTGCTACATCTAGAAGAGTAAGCATCGTAGGAGCTAGATCTCCTAGAATACCGTCTTCACGAAGCTCTAAGCCTTGTTTGGTTACGATTACTGGAACAGGATTCGTTGTATGAGCCGTCATTGGATTACCTTCAAGCGTAATCACTTCATCAGCATTACCATGGTCTGCTGTGATGATTGCTGTACCGCCTTTAGCTAAAATTGCATCTACAATTTTGCCTAAGCACTCATCTACTGTTTCAATCGCTTTTACCGTTGGTTCTAACATACCTGAATGGCCTACCATATCAGGATTTGCAAAGTTTAATAAAATAGCGTCTTGCTTATCGCCTTCGATTTCTGCAAGCAACGCGTCCGTCACTTCATAAGCACTCATCTCAGGTTTCAAGTCATATGTTGCTACTTTTGGTGAATCGATTAAGATACGTGTTTCACCAGGAAACTCTGCTTCACGTCCACCGCTCATAAAGAACGTTACGTGAGGATATTTTTCTGTCTCGGCAATACGAAGCTGCTTTAAGTTATTTTGAGATAATACTTCACCAAGCGTGTTATCCAAGTTAATTGGCTTAAAGGCTACATATCCGTCAACTGTTTCGCTGAAGTGAGTTAAACATACAAAATGTAAGTTTTTCGGATGTTTTTCACCACGATCAAATGAACGGAAATCTTCGTTTGCGAACGTATTTGAAATTTGAATTGCGCGATCCGGACGGAAGTTGTAGAAAATAACTGCATCTTCGTCTTGAATTGTCGCAACTGGCGATCCGTCTTCTTTTGTAATAACAGAAGGTAAAACGAATTCGTCATAGATTCCATTTTCATACGAATCTTTTACGCACTCTTCAGCGCTTGTATATGATGGACCTTCGCCGTACACCATTGCGCGGTATGATTTCTCTACGCGCTCCCAACGTTTGTCGCGGTCCATTGAGTAGTAACGTCCTGAAAGTGTTGCAATTTCACCAACGCCATACTCTTCAATTTTTTCATTAAGTTCTTTTAAATACGTTTCAGCAGATTGAGGTGCTACGTCACGACCATCTAAGAAGCCATGAATGTAGACTTTTTCTAAGCCTTCACTCTTAGCTAGACGCAATAATGCATATAGATGTTCGATATGACTGTGTACACCGCCATCAGATAAAAGCCCGAAAAGATGAAGATTTGTACCCTTTTCTTTTGCGTGCTTTACAGCTGCTAGAAGCGTTTCGTTTTGTTCAAACTCGCCTTCACGAATTGCTACGTTTACACGAGTTAAGCTTTGGTACACAATTCGGCCTGCGCCGATGTTTAAGTGACCTACTTCAGAGTTACCCATTTGGCCTTCTGGTAAGCCTACAGCTTCTCCAGACGCCTCAAGTGTAGCATGAGGATACTCGTTCCAGAAACGGTCGAAGTTTGGTTTTTTTGCATGTGTTACCGCATTACCTTTATCTTCATCGCGTAATGCAAAACCATCTAAGATGATTAATGCTACTGGCTTTTTACTCATTACTTACCAGCCTCCAAAAKCTGTAAGAAAGAATCTGCTTCTAAGCTTGCTCCACCTACTAAAGCTCCGTCAATGTCTGATTGAGACATATATTCTTTAATATTAGCAGGTTTTACGCTACCGCCGTATTGAATACGTACAGCATCTGCAACATCTTGAGAGAATTGTTCTGCAACAACGCTACGGATGTATGCACAAACTTCGTTTGCACCTTCAGCAGTTGAAGATTTACCTGTACCGATTGCCCAGATTGGCTCATATGCGATAACTGTTTGTTTTACTTGCTCATCAGTTAGACCAGCTAATGCTTTTTGTACTTGGTTAGCTACAACTGTTTTTGTTTGATCTTGTTCGTACTCTTCGTTTGTTTCACCGCAGCACACGATTGGTGTTAAACCGTGTTTGAATGCGGAAATTGTTTTTTGGTTTACTGTTTCGTCCGTTTCAGCAAACATTTCACGACGCTCAGAGTGTCCTAAAATGACATAGTTCACACCTAAGTCTGCTAAAGCAACAGGGCTCACTTCTCCAGTGAACGCACCGTTTTCTTCAAAGTGCATGTTTTGTGCACCAATTTTTAAGTCTGTGCCTTTAGTCGCTTCTACTAAACGATCTAAAAATAGTGCAGGTGCACATACTACTGATTCTACGCTTTCAGGAGATGGTACTGCTCCTTTTACTTCTTCAACAAAGCTAGTTGCTTCAGAAAGTACTTTGTTCATTTTCCAGTTTCCTGCAATAATTGGTTTACGCATGTATAACACCGTCCTTTGTTTATTGTGGGTTTTCCCTTCACGCGTTAGATGTCCAAGAGGGTGCTGTTAAAAGTGATTCGGTCCCTTTTATCTCTTGGTCATCCATCTTCGCTGCTTGATAATTTTTTATATTATCAGTCGTCAGGTCGGTCCTCCGTCTTACTGAAACATAAACTTACTTATCGTTTAATGCAACTACGCCTGGAAGTTCTTTACCTTCCATAAACTCTAGTGACGCACCGCCACCTGTAGAAATATGGCTCATTTTATCAGCTAAGTTGAATTTTTCAACAGCTGCTGCAGAGTCTCCTCCGCCGATTACTGAATATGTGTCAGTTGCTTCTGCTAAAGCTTCTGCTACTGCTTTTGTTCCGTTAGCAAATGCGTCTAATTCAAATACACCCATTGGTCCATTCCAAATAACTAACTTAGAGTTTTTGATTACGTCAGCATAGATTTCACGCGTTTTCGGTCCTGCGTCTAAGCCTTCCCAATCGCTTGGAATATCTTCAATTGATACAACTTGAATATTAGCATCATTTGAGAAGTCATCTGCTACTACCACGTCCACTGGCATGTAGAAGTTTACTCCGTTTTTCTTAGCTTTTTCCATGAAAGATTTTGCAAGTTCAATCTTGTCTTCTTCAAGAAGTGATTTACCTACTTCATGGCCTAGTGCCTTAATAAATGTGTAAGAAAGTCCTCCACCGATGATTAAGTTATCTACTTTATCAAGCAAGTGGTCAATTACACCGATTTTGTCTTTAACTTTTGCTCCACCAACGATTGCAGTAAATGGACGTTCTGGGTTTGATAATGCTTTTGAAAGCACATCAAGCTCTTTTTCCATTAAGAAACCTGCTACTGCTGGAATATGTTGTGCAATTCCTTCTGTTGAAGCATGCGCACGGTGAGCTGCACCGAATGCATCGTTTACGTACACGTCTGCTAATTCAGCAAATGCTTTTGCTAATTCAGGATCGTTTTTCTCTTCACCTGGGTAAAAACGTACGTTTTCAAGTACTAAAACATCGCCTTCGCTCATGCCGTCGATTGTTTTCTTTACCTCTTCGCCAAAAGCTTCGTCAGCTTTTGCAACGTCTTTACCAAGAAGAGCTTGTAAACGTTCTGCAACAGCATTTAGACGTAACTCTTCAACAACTTCGCCTTTTGGACGTCCAAGATGGCTAGCTAAAATTACTTTTGCACCTTGTTCTACTAAATATTGAATAGTAGGAATAGCTGCACGAATACGAGTTTCATCTGTTACTTTTCCGTCTTTCATTGGTACGTTAAAGTCTACGCGACAAAATACTCGCTTTCCTTTTACATCGATGTCTTTCAACGTTTTTTTGTTCATCGTTAAAAGGCCTCCTTAAGTATTTATGGTACTAAGCAAGTAGGCTTCTATGTAATCATCAATCCACAAACCACCGTAGATTTCATTTTATATATTGGCGCCTTTCTATATAAAGTGAAACTCCAGTTAGCTGCTTATGACGCTTTTTCATGTAGAAGCCAATACATAAATCAAGGAAGAGGGGGTATGCCCCTCTCTTCCTTAGCAAGTCTTATTATAGTCGTTCTATTTTCAGATATCCAATAAAAAAGGAAAGTCTAGTCGATTTCTGTCTTATTGAATAAAATAGAAGCGAATTTTAAGTTATTCTTATAGTCCTTTAGCAGCGATGTATTGAGCAAGGTCTACTACACGGTTAGAATATCCGCTCTCGTTATCGTACCAAGAGATAACTTTAACCATGTTACCTTCCATTACCATTGTAGATAATGCATCGATTGTAGAAGAGTTGATGTTACCATTGTAGTCACCAGATACTAGTGGCTCTTCGCTGTAACCAAGGATACCTTTAAGATCGCCTTCAGCAGCTTCTTTAAGAGCGTTGTTTACATCTTCAACAGTTACTTCTTTGTCAAGTTCAGCAACTAAGTCTACTAAAGAAACGTTTGGAGTTGGAACACGCATAGCTCCACCGTTTAATTTACCTTTTAATTCAGGTAATACTAGAGATACAGCTTTAGCAGCACCAGTTGAAGTTGGGATGATGTTTTCAGCAGCTGCACGAGCACGACGGTAATCTTTGTGTGGTAAGTCTAAGATTTGTTGGTCGTTTGTGTAAGAGTGAACTGTTGTCATCATTCCGCGTTTAAGACCGAACTTGTCATTTAACACTTTAGCAAATGGCGCTAAGCAGTTAGTTGTACAAGAAGCGTTTGAAATTACGTTGTGGTTAGACGCATCGTATTTGTCTTCGTTAACACCCATTACGATTGTGATATCTTCGTCAGATGCTGGAGCAGAGATGATTACTTTTTTAGCTCCTGCTTCTAAGTGTTTTGCAGCGTCAGCGCGTTTTGTGAAGAATCCAGTAGATTCAACAACGATTTCTACGCCTTGTTTGCCCCAAGATAATTGAGCTGGGTCACGTTCAGCAGAGATTTCGATTGTTTTACCGTTTACTACTAAGTTGCTACCATCTACTACTACTTCTGCATCTAATTTTCCGTGTACAGAATCATATTTTAAAAGGTGAGCAAGCATGTTAGCATCTGTTAAGTCGTTGATTGCTACTACTTCAACGTTATCATTTTTTAAAGCTGCGCGGAATACATTACGGCCGATACGACCAAATCCGTTAATACCAATTTTTACTGCCATGGGTATTTCCTCCTTGAATGTAAAAAGTATTTTTTATATGAGGGATTAATTAAAATCCCTTACTAACTCTTTTGCGGCGCCTTCATCTGTAATGAGAATCGAATCATGCGCTTGTTGCATAAACGCTTTAATTGCCTTTGCTTTTGATGAACCTCCTGCAACAGCAATAACACATTTATTGTTCTTTAAATCATCGAGTTGTATGCCAACTGTTTTAACTTTATGAACAACTTCGCCTTGATGATTAAAATAGTATCCAAATGCCTCACCTACAGCATGTCCATTTTTCACTTTTTCTAAGTCTGCTTGTGGTGTTTTACGGCGTTCTGCCATTGTCATAGCGTCTCCTATTCCGTGAACAACCATACCAGCGGACTTAATTAAATGAAGCATGTCTTTAATAGATGGTTCACCGATAATAGATCGGTATGCTTCATCACTAAGCTGATCTGGAACATGAAGCAAGCGATAGTGACTCATGGACTTTTCAGCCATCTTAGCACAAATCGTATTTGCTTGGTTTTGTACATTTTCCCCTAGCCCTCCGCGAGCAGGTACAAAAAGTACATCAGGGTGTTTTAAATCAGGTGTCATCATTTCGGCAACGGCGGCAAGCGTCGTACCACCTGTAACAGCAACGGTATTTTTTTGACCAACAAGGCGCTCCTTGATACACGAAACAGATGCTCGACCCATTTCATTTTTGACCCAAGGAGACTGATCACTATCTCCAGATACAACAACAACTTCTGATAAAGAAAACGCCTCTTTTAATGTTGTTTCCAATAACCGAAGTCCTGAAACTTCCTTCATTACTTCTTCTAATTCAGCCAGAAGGAGCTCTCCCTCATTTGTAAGCGTCATTCCACTAGGGTAAATGGCAATCAAATCTTGTTCTTTTAAGAATGTTACTTCGCTTCGTAACACACGCTCTGTTAGCCCAAGGCTTACAGCTAAGTTTCTGCGGCCAATCGGCTGCATTAAACGTATGTATTGCAAGATTTGATAGCGCTTTTGCATAACTGAGAGAAGTTCAGGTAATAATTTTCGTTGTACTTCTATTAAAGAACGCATGTTAAAATCCCCTTAAGGCATAAACTCGCTGGACATTTTTTGTCCCGTATAGACATATTATGTCCCACCTTGCGCAAAAAAAATTCACCCTGCTACAAAATCTATTCTAACAGGAGTGAATCCTTTATTCAACTCATGTGTTGCCTATTTTTAAAAGTAAGCGTTTTCTTAACAGAATACCTGTTATTTTTCCATATTCTACTTCTTCTCCATCCATTTCTACTACAGGAATGGCAAGGTGATACTTTTCCAGCCACTCATCGTTTTTGTAAATATCTCGTTCAATAAGCTGAAAGGGAAACTCCGACTGCAGCTCTGCAAGCAGCTTCTTTGCATCATCGCATAAGTGACAGCCATTTTTAGTATACAGTACGACCTCCACATTCCCACTCCTTTACTGCGTGACAAAAAGTTTTCGTTGACTGGATGGTAGAACGTTTAATTGATCTCGATATTTGGCTACCGTTCTTCTTGAAATAGTAACGTTATAATTGCTTTGCAAAACGTTAGCCAACTGCTGATCTGAAAGCGGACGCTGTTTGTTTTCTTCTGCTACTAGCTTTTTAAGCAGTTCTTTTACGTGAGTTGTAGAAGTCGCTTCGTTGTTGCCCAGTTGAATACTAGTTGAAAAAAAAGATTTCATTGAAAAGGTGCCAAAAGGCGTTTGAATATATTTGTGCCGAGTAGCACGGCTAATCGTTGATTCATGCACAGACGTTTGTTCCGCTACTTCCTTCATTGTTAACGGCTTCAAATACGAAGGACCTTTTTTAAAAAATGCTTCTTGTTCAACGAGTAAGGTATTCATTAATGCGTTTAATGTATCTTTGCGTGTGTGTAAACTTTTCATAATCCATTGGAATTCACGATATTTCTCTTGCAAATAAGAAAACATTTCTTGGTTCTGCCTATTTTTCAGCTGAAGTTTGTATTGTTCATTCACTGAAAGTCGAGGCTCCAAATCCTCATTTGCATAAGCAACGACATTTCCATCTTCAATTTTCACAATAAAATCCGGTACAATGAATCGTTCATTGGACTTCATATAAAACGATCCAGGACGAGGATTTAATTTCTTAATCTGTTCATGTAAGTGTTGAAGAGCTTCAAGTGAGATTTGACATAACTTTGAGATTTTCATCCATTTTTTATACGCGAATTCCTCAAAGTGATGTGTCAAAATTTGCTCTATTTTTTCTGTCCATTGATTATTCCTTTTTAATTGAAGCATTAAGCACTCTTGTAAACTTCTTGCCCCTACTCCTGCCGGGTCCATCTGCTGCACAAGCTGGAGAGCCTTTTCAACCTGCTCCTGATCTTGGCCAAGCTGGTTAGCAAGTATGATTAACTCATCGTGCAAATAGCCAGCATCATCCAGGCTATTAATAACAAACTCAACGGCTGCCTGCTCACATTCATCTAACTTTAATAATGCGGATTGATTCATTAAATGTTCGTACAGCGTTTCTTTAGGAGCTGGTATACTGCTCATATAATCTGTTGAATCAGAAGTTGCATGATTTTTTTGATTGTGAGATGTATAGACGGGCAGCTCTGAAAAATCTATAAGCGGATTTTGAAGCGCCTGCTCATGTAAAAACGCTACAATATCCATCGATGAATATTGTAAAAGAGAAATAGCTTGTGATAATTCTTTTGACATCGTCAGCTTTAACGACTGCTGCTGAAATAATCCAATCTCCATTATTTCTCCCCTCCCCTTCATCTATTTTACTATAAAAACGCTTTCAAAGAGCATGTAACTATTTTTTATATGTAATTTTTTCATCAAAAAATCTTCGTCAACCTTTGTTAACGAAGCGGTTCATCCTATTTTTAATTATTAACCATCAAAAAAGTAATAGAGCTATGCACCTTTATAACTTTTCATTATAATTCGCACCAACCACATGATCCGAGTAATAATCCGACATGACGTTTTCTTCGTCATGTCGAATTTTCTGCATGTGTATAATATATAGAAAAATTGCTTATTGAATGGTTTGTGCCATTTGCATAAACTTGTCCAAGTTTTCTTCTTCATTTTTCGTGAAGATGGTTAGCTTCATTGGTTTCTTTCCTTTAACCAACACGGCGTTTACCGTATGATCGCCAGATGTGGCTTCATACCAAACAGAATCTTTGAAGATTCCATTCTCTTCAAGATTCTTTTTCTCTGCTGCATTTTTATTAACTGCTGTTGCCGTTTGTTTAACAGATTGAGCAGCGTCATCCATCGATACTTCTGATGAAAGCATTTCAATACGCATAAATTGAGAATCATCTGAAGTTAATACTAACGCATCTTTTCCTGGTTCTTCACCCGTTAGTTTATAACCGTCCATTACTTGAATAGAATAATCTTGTTCTGGGCTTTTTGTTAGTTTTGTTTCTGAAGAAGACGTTGACTGTCCATCTTCCGCTGTTTCGCTAGTTGATGATTGACTTCCTGAAGGTTTGGCTGAGACCTCGGAAGAATCCGCATCTTTTTTCGAATCTTCTTTTGCAGCGCCTGATGTTTGATCAGATTTAGAAGCTGTGTCCTGCTGAACATTTTCTGCTTGATCATTAGACTTCGGCTGAGCAGAATCTTCGTTCGTCCCGCATGCAGACAGCAATAATGCTACCGATGCACTGACAATGAAAAGTTTGTTCATATATTTCATATTTATTCCTCCTCCGTGTTTCTTTTCCTTATATACTGTTTTATAGTATTCTGACAAATTCCGCAACCGGTACAATGGAATTAATTTCTTGCTTCTTTGCGCGTATAAAGGGTTGGAGGAGAAAAATAAATATTATTTTTTGAGAAGATGAGCCTTTTTACTCAAACTAAAAAACGTTGCGTAATCCGCAACGTTTTAAGACGCCCTCGACAGGATTCGAACCCACCCTAAGAGAACCGGAATCTCTTGTGCTATCCACTACACTACGAGGGCATATTTGTCACAACTTCCATTATAGGAGAGAAAACTTCTCTTTTCAATAGAATACTACGTTTATTTTTTTTAGAAGGGGGAAAAATTTTAATAATGTCAAAGAGGAATACATAGTCTTTTAAGCGAATATGTGTAGTAGAGGTTCTTTTGTTTGACCTTTATTGACCATACGTGTATTATAGGTACATAACAAATTATTCTTGTTAAGGAGGAATTTAATATGAACTTAATTCCTACAGTTATTGAACAAACAAACCGTGGTGAACGTGCTTATGACATTTATTCACGTTTGTTAAAAGACCGCATTATTATTTTAGGTAGTGCTATTGATGATAATGTAGCTAACTCAATCGTTTCTCAGCTTCTATTCTTAGCTGCTGAAGACCCAGAAAAAGATATCTCACTTTATATCAACAGTCCAGGTGGCTCTATTACAGCTGGAATGGCTATCTATGATACGATGCAATTCATTAAGCCAAAAGTTTCTACAATTTGTATCGGTATGGCTGCATCAATGGGTGCTTTCTTACTGGCTGCTGGTGAAAAGGGCAAACGTTTTGCTCTTCCAAACAGCGAAGTAATGATTCATCAACCTCTTGGTGGTGCTCAAGGACAAGCTACTGAAATCGAAATTGCGGCAAAACGTATTCTATTCTTACGCGAAAAACTAAATTCAATTTTAGCTGAGCGTACAGGTCAACCGTTAGAAGTGCTACAACGTGATACAGATCGTGATAATTTCATGACTGCTGAACGCGCTTTAGAATACGGTCTAATTGACAAAGTATTAGAAAGCGACCCTAAATAAAAAAAAGCCTTTCCCGCAGCGGGAAAGGCTTTTTTATGCATCGTTCTCTACGTAAGCTACTAACGCATCCATTGCTTCTTTTTCATCTACCCCTTCAACGATGAGCGTAATAAGAGAACCGTTATTAATCGCTAAGCTCATTAACCCCATGATACTTTTAGCGTTGACCACTTTCTCATCTTTCTTCAAGTACACATCAGATGTAAAACGAGTTGCTTCTTGCACAAATAGTGCGGCAACACGAGCTTGTAATCCCGTTTTTAATTTTACTTCTACTTGTTTTTCCATGATAAAATCCTCCCCCTTGCAATTCCCCTTATGTGACTGGCTGACCGGCGCGAAGCTTGTCTGCTATTTGGTCAATTTTACGCAACCGATGGTTAATGCCCGATTTGCTAATTTGACCTCCCGATACCATCTCACCCAGCTCCTTTAACGTAACGTCTTGGTATTCCACACGTAAACGAGCAATTTCTCTTAGCTTTTCTGGTAAGATGTCTAAGCCAGCTGTTTCATCAATATAACGAATGTTTTCCACTTGACGAATAGCCGCTCCGATCGTTTTATTTAAGTTAGCTGTTTCACAATTAACTAAGCGATTAACGGAATTTCGCATATCTCGGACGATTCTTACATCCTCAAACCGTAACAGAGCGTTATGGGCTCCAATGATATTTAGAAACTCCGTAATTTTTTCAGCTTCTTTCAAATAGTTAATATAGCCTTTTTTCCGTTCTAATGTTTTACTATTCAATTGAAACTCGTTCATTAAATTGCATAAAGCTTCGTTGTGCTCTTCATACAATGAAAAGATTTCAAGATGGTACGATGATGTCTCTGGGTTATTAATAGAACCGCCGGCTAAAAATGCGCCTCTTAAGTAGGATCGTTTACAGCATTTTTTTTGTACTAGCTCTGGTGAAATACGATGTGTAAACGTGAATCCTTCTTCTACAATTTTTAAGTCTTCCAAAAGCATTCTCGTTTTCTCTACTAATCGAACAATATACACATTGTTTTTTTTCAACCGCATTTTCTTACGCACAAGCAGTTCTACTGACACATCATAATTTTTCTTAAGCAGGACATAAATGCGCCGAGCAATCGCTGCGTTTTCTGTTTGAACATCAACCGTGAATTTTTTATTCGAAAAAGAAAGTGAACCATTCATTCGAATTAATGCAGAAAGCTCTGCTTTTGCACAGCAATCTTTGACTTCTAAATTCGTTAACTCTTTTTTTGTTTCTGATGCAAATGACATAACTTCACCTCCAATCTACATACGGAAATAGTGTTAAACACCCGTATTCGCTTTACCTTGCAGCGATGTCAGCATAGAATACACAAGCTTTGCTACTTTTTTTGTATCATGCCTAATTACGCTGCCGTCATACTGAATAATTTGATCTTCAATCACTTCTAACCCTAATTTTAGCAATACTTCACGATCATATTCTACAGGCTGAGCCTGCTCTACTTGATATTTCTTTTTCAAAGGCGCTGGAATAGGTGCATTATTGACGATAATCGCATCTAAAAATGCACACGGCATATGATTGTAAAGCGCTTTAATATGATCACTTGCCTTAAAACCCAATGTCTCACCCGGCTGCGTCATCACGTTGCATACGTACACTTTCTTTGCTTTTGTCGAACAAAGCTCGTTACAAATATCCTGCACCAGTAAATTCGGCAAAATACTTGTATAAAGACTTCCGGGCCCCAACACAATTAAATCAGCGCGTCGAATCGCTTTTATTGTCTCGACAAGCGGTTTCACATCGGCGGGAGATAAAAATACTTTATTAATTTTTTTATTAACTTCTGGGATTTTAGATTCACCTGTTACGATGGATCCATCTTGCATCTCCGCATGCAGCACAACACTTTGATTAGCTGCTGGAAGTACTTTCCCTCTGACGTTTAGTACTTTGCTCATTTCTCGTATAGCATGCACAAAATCGCCAGTAATAGACGTCATAGCTGCAAGCAACAAATTGCCAAGAGAATGGCCTGTAAGCTCATTTCCTGTATCAAATCGATGCTGAAAAAGCTCTTCAACTAGTGGCTCTACATCTGATAAAGCAACTAGCACATTTCGAATATCACCAGGAGCAGGGATTTCAAGTTCATCACGCAATCGGCCAGAACTTCCCCCGTCGTCTGCTACGGTTACGATGGCTGTAAGATCAAGAGGGTATTCCTTCAACCCTCTTAACAGCACTGGTAAACCCGTTCCTCCCCCAATGACGACAACTTTTGGAAGCTGTTCACTGCTCATCTATGATTTTCCTTTCTCCTCTCAATGTCACGATGAGAAATATGAGTTTTGTATTCATTCTGGAAATGGTGACCTAAATATTCAGCTAATGTGACGGAGCGATGCTGTCCGCCTGTGCATCCTATAGCAATGACCAGCTGGCTTTTACCTTCTCGCTTGTACTGTGGAAGCATAAACGAAAGTAAGTCTACTACTTTTTCAATGAACTTTTGAGTTTCCGTCCATTTTAATACGTAAGAAGAAACCTCTTCTTCAAGCCCTGTTTTAGGGCGCATATGGTCAATGTAGTGAGGGTTTGGCAAAAAGCGCACATCAAAGACTAAATCAGCGTCAATAGGTACACCATATTTAAAACCAAACGACATCACATTAACAGTAAAAACCTGTGAAGCGTGCGACGAAAACTGAGTTAAAATCTTTTCTCTAAGCTCTCTTGGTTTTAACTCTGACGTCTCATAAATAAGCTGAGCTCTTCCCTTTAACTCCTCAAGAAGCTCACGTTCCATACCAATTCCTTCTAAAGGTAAACCCGAAGGAGCTAGCGGATGTGAACGTCTCGTTTCTTTATAGCGCGTCACCAATACAGAATCTTTTGCATCTAAAAATAAAATTTGTGGCGTGACCCACGTTGTTTCACTCATGTTATCTAATGCTTCAAACAGGCTTTCAAAAAACTCTCTGCCTCRCAAGTCCATAACAAGAGCAACTTTATTCATTTTATTCCCTGACTCTTTCATGAGTTCTAAAAATTTCGGTAGCAATGTAGGGGGTAAATTATCTACACAAAAGAACCCTAAATCTTCAAAACTCTGAATTGCTACTGTTTTTCCTGCACCTGACATTCCAGTAATAATCACTAATTGAATATCGCTTACAGACCCAGTACTCATTTTCCATCCCCCTCAATCTATGCATACATGTCTATTTATCATTAACAAGGATCAATTCGATAAGATAATAACTCGAAATCCGTTGTATACGTAAAGTTGCCATAAATAACACCCGACCCTTTTGCTACATAATCGATAATGTGATGATCTCCCGGTGCCATCGGCAATTCACTTACTTCACTCAAATTATGCCAACCGAGTTTGCCTTCTTCTGATTCTAGCACATTTGTCCCATCAAAATCTGTAGCAAAAAAAGTAAACATCATCCATTCAGATGAAATTTGATCGTTTTCTTTCATCGTAAAAGTAAAGATACCTTTTACAGTGGGATTTTTCAAATAAATTCCCGTTTCTTCACGAAATTCTCTTACAACAGAGTCTTTTACAGATTCTCCTTGCTCCATTTTCCCACCCGGGGCCACCCACCAGTTTCTTCGTGGCTTTTGAAGCAACAATACTTTATCATCTTTCATTAATACACAATTTGTGACCCTTTGCATGTTTTCCACCTCATCATATGTATACTGACATTTTCTTTTATTATACTACGAAACAAACTTCTCTCACAACGAAGATGAACTAACTATTACTAAATTTTCTGAAAATAATCCATTGCTGTTATATACGTAAATTCAATCTGTTATAGTCACAAAAAAGAGGCATAGGAACACGTCCTATGCCCGACATACATATATTTTATAAAAGGGGGTCAATTACTATCTATATAGTACCCCATCAATGTTTCACAGGTGTTACAGAACAGTTAAAACCGAATTACGTTTTGTAAAAGATTGATTTCAGCCTTATTGCTGAATAGCTTTTAACTTTTCTTTTAACTCTTCTACATAGTGCTGAGCCGCTTGAGCAGCAATGCTGCCATCGCCTGTAGCTGTTACAATTTGACGAAGAGCCTTTTCACGAACGTCTCCAGCTGCGAACACACCTGGTACTTTTGTTTCCATTTGCTCGTTCGTTTCAATATATCCTTCTTTATTCGTGATGTTTAGGCTTTCGAATGGTTTTGTTAGTGGAACCATTCCAACATAAATGAATACGCCGTCCGCACCGAACTCGCGCTCTTCACCTGTTTTTGTGTCTACCAACGTTACGCTTCCTACTTTACCGTCTTTTTCATTTACTTCTTTGACCGTCGTATTCCAAATAAAGTCAACTTTTTCGTTATCAAATGCACGCTGCTGTAGGATTTTCTGCGCGCGAAGCTCATCGCGTCGGTGAATAATTGTTACTTTTGTTGCGAAGCGTGTTAAATATACGCCTTCTTCAACCGCAGAGTCTCCACCGCCTACAACAACTAGCTCTTTACCTTTAAAGAATGCACCGTCACATACAGCACAATAAGATACGCCGCGGCCGCCTAGTTCTTTTTCTCCTGGCGCGCCTAATTTTTTATATTCAGCACCCGTAGCAACGATTACTGAACGTGTTTTATATTCTTTGCTGCCTGCACGAACTGTCTTGTATTCTTCTCCGTCGATGATTTCTTTAATATCACCGTACGCATATTCCGCACCGAATTTTTTTGCATGCTCAAACATTTTGTTAGAAAGGTCAGGACCAAGGATATGATCATAACCTGGATAGTTTTCTACATCTTCCGTATTAGCCATTTGACCGCCTGGAATTCCGCGTTCAATCATTAGTGTTGATAAATCTCCACGAGATGTATATACAGCAGCAGTCATACCTGCTGGACCTGCCCCAATAATAATGACATCATAAATTTTTTCTTCTGTCATTGCTTTACACTCCTTTTAGGAAATTCCTTCGTAGTTGATTCCAAATTTATGGATAATTATTTCGTTACCACTATCCTAATATGTTCTTCCTATTACCGTCTATTTTTTTGCTCAATTTAATAACGTATTCACAATTTTACTGTACTTTCTCACTGTGGCAGCGGAAATGGAATATTGTTTTGCCGCATCGGCTTGAGTAATAGACTGGTTTTGTTCTTTCGCCCATATATATGTGACGGCTGCGGCCCATGCATTTACGTTCACATGCTGAAAATCATAGGATTGTTTATATACCTGTACATATACATAAAACCAAAAGCTTAAAAGATCCTGGGTATCACTTTCATTGTGCGATTCCATCTCCAGTTCAATAACATCTGCCACCTCAAAAATCACATGTTGTTTATCCTGCCATACATACGTATATACTTCATCCAAAAGTGTACTCATATGTATGGACGACTTGATTTCTTCTAAAAGGAGCAGACGCTGCTGTTCAGGAAGCTTCTTCGCCATATACAAGCTGTAAAGCTGATCGTGAACATTTTTTGTTGCACACTTCTTTTTCGCTGTAACATCCACTTTCGATTGAAAAACCTTCGCAGCTTTTTGACTGATGCGCCAAGGCTCCTCTCCTTCTTTATCAGGAACGTCTTCCAATGCCAGCTTCCACATTTCTTTAGCGAACGCTTCACGTCCGGTATAGTAAGAGGCATATGAGAGCCAATAATGAAATGAGTTGTCTCCTTGAAATCCTTGTGTATAAAGCTTTTTTAACCATCTGTATGATAGTTTGTATTGACCAATCAATGCAAATGTTGCTCCAAGCTTATAGCGGTGTTCAAATGACATTGGATAAACGCGGCTAAGCCCGTCTGTAAGCTCCTCTACTTCTTTATGCTTATGGCAATAATAATAGAAAATTAGCTGATTGCATAACGCATGAAGATTTCCAGGGTTTTTCTCCAATACTTCATTCAGCAAATCCATTGCCTCATCAATTTTATTTAAATAAAAATAAGCTAACGCTAAATTATTATATGCAGACCAGAATTCTGGATACTCATCAATTATTTCAGTTAACAAATCCACTGCTTCTTCAAAATTCGTTGCTTCAAGCAGTCGTTTTGCTTGTTCTTGTTTTATAATCAGCATGTCGCCTAGCTGATTTTTAGGCTCTTCATCTTCTTCATCCACATCAATTGATAGTAAATCTAACAGATCTGTAGCCGATCGAAAGAGGTCACCATTTGGAAAATGCTCAATGTAATACATCGCGTATTTTTTTGATTCTTCAAACAGTCCAAGATGCGCATAGCTGTTGGCTATATAGTAGTAACAGCTTCCTAATGTATCGTCCATATGATGAATCACATGGAGAAAAAGCTCGTTGGCATCTTGATAATCTCCCTGCTCCGTTAAAGCTACTCCAACGTTTGTAAGAAGCTGTGGATTACGGGCATTTTCTTTGTTTGCACGCGTTAAATACTTGAGCGCTTTATCCGACTCCTCTTCTTCAAACGCCTGCAGCGCTTTTTCGAAATAGAAGTCACCCGTTTGCGAAAATGGAATTACTTGTGCCATTTTTTGAATTACTTTTGAGTGTTTTTCCATTAAGCCCTCCAAATAAGTTGATAATTTCGACGTTCGTAGTATATCACATTTGCCAAGAAGTTTAATACCTCTATTCAAAAAAGGAGCCTGTAAACAGTCGTTTCTGGACACAAATAAGAGAGTATTAAACTTCTTGGCAAATGTGATATACTACGAACGTCGAAATTATCAACTTATTTGGAGGGCTTAATGGAAAA
Source organism: Priestia sp. P5_B4 (assembly GCF_056400385.1). Lineage (NCBI taxonomy): Bacteria > Bacillati > Bacillota > Bacilli > Caryophanales > Bacillaceae > Priestia > Priestia sp. P5_B4. Next base: position 12 of record NZ_JBFULJ010000005.1, on the reverse strand, counting down.
ACACTCAAAAGT